>CAZJDB010000051.1:0-4792 GCA_964544695.1 uncultured Chitinophagaceae bacterium | reverse complement strand
ATCCTCCACGTATAACCTCACCATCGATGCCGTTAAGACGCTCTTCTCCATAAATACCATCCCTCCCGACAGCGGGTATTTCAAAGACCCCAAGGTAGAAAGCACTCCTAACCTGATGGTCATCGGCAGCGTCAGCTATGGGGTGCGCGTCCTGGCCAACATGACCGTCACCTTCAATTCGCAACAGGAAGAAGCCGATTTCCGGGCATCCTACAGCGGCTGGGGTATCAGCGCCAACGTAGACCTGGACCAGTTGTCCAAGGAAAAGTCGGTCTCCGAAACCATCAACTGCTATATCGTGGGCGGCCCCGGAAACTCGACGATTTCATTCAATAAAAAGGAATTGAAAGCGCAGATCCAGAAGATCCTCGCCGGCTCCACCTACAAAAACGCCATGCCCATCAAGTATGAGTTTTATGATATGGCCGGCGAAGTGGTGGGGTCCAACAGCGCCACCGATAATTTTGCCGTACGCAATTGCATACCCGGTAAGGACAACCCGAGGCTGGAAAGCGCCTACGTCACCTTCTTCACCGGTGGAGATGACAAGAACCAAAACGACAACTACGGCGTTTTCCTTTACGACGGAAATGTGAAGCAGGGAGCGGTGACCAATGGATGGACCACTTTCGAGCGGGCGCCCGTTTTCGGGTATGGGACGGGACCCAATTCCCCGGAATACCCCAACAATTCTCAGCAAACCGTTCAAATGCAGTCCATGAGTAAGGTGATCACGCTCCAGGACCTACAGAAAAATGGAGGGGTACTGTACTTACAAATGTGGCCCAACGGTAATGATACCTGGGACATCAACAGCATCCAGTTGACCCTGAATTTCGAAGGGGGAACCAACAACCAGAAGATCACCCTCACAGGCATTACACCCGTGGGCAGCAATAATGTGAACGGGATTTATTATTTCGACGGGAATTTCAAACAGCGATGATGTAAATTAGGTGTAAATCAGGATTGGGCTTGAAATCAGTATGGTGTCATATCGTCTGCACGATCATGGCGGGATCCGCCACCGCGCAAGGCCTTCAGGACTTGCGCTTTTCCCACCTGACGGATAAGGACGGCCTATCGAATAATGAAGTGAAGTGCTTTACACAAGACGCGGATGGTGTATTATGGATCGGTACGGAAAACGGCCTCAACCGCTTCGATGGCTATGGGTTCCGGTGCTTTTTCGCCAACCCAAACGATTCCCAGTCCATTCAAAGCGACCGGATCCAGTTGCTCCGGGCGGATACTCACGGCAATGTCTGGGGCTCCACCCCCAACGGCGTTTTTAGCTTCGATACGCGGACGCAGCGCGCACAGGTTTATAAATCCATTCCAACCGATACCTCACTCCCGGGGAACCCCTTCCGTCCAGGATATATCTACCTGGACACGGGGCTCCTCCCGTGGGTGAGCACCGATTACGGGTTGTTCCATTTTACCGATAACCGCCACTTCCAAAAGGTTCATACGGGCATCACGCACAGCATCCCCCGGGAAGCCTTGCTGTATGGGGGCCTAATCGATGATAATACAGGCGGCCTGTGGTCCTGCTGGGGGCATACCATCTTCCGCCTCGATCCTAATACCAAGCGCGTGTTGCAGTCTTTCACCTGCCCGGATACGCTCCTCATTACCGGTGTCCTCTTCGACCGGTATAACCATTGCTGGGTATCCACGTGGGGAAGGGGCATCTACCGGTTCAACCCCGCGGGCAATGCCTGGACGCCCTTCTCCCCTTCGGATACGAGGCCCGTCGTCTTCGGGATGGCCGAATGGATTTTCAACGGCAAACCCTATATCGTCTTTACGTGCTCGACGCCCAGCCTTCTGTTCGTCAACGAGGAAGATACCTCTACGTATACGTATCCCTTCGACCAGGACGAGGTGACCTTCGAGACCCCCCCCTTCGTGGATCGCCAGAACATTCTCTGGGTGCCCAGCAACTCGGGTATATACTATGCCACCCCCTCGAACAACCTCTTTCAGGTCATCAACATCCCCGTACTGATCAACACCCAGGGCAGGATGCGGATATCCAATGTGTACAATATGCGGGAGGACAGTACGGGATATTGGATTTCCAAGCGCGACTACGGGGGCCTCTTCTGGTATGACAAGCACTGGAACCTCATCAAGTGGTGGGACGGCGCCCCCAGCCCAAAGCAAGCCATCTTCAGAGCGCCCGGCGCCGTGGCGGGCGAGGTCTTCGATTTTCAGCGCGTGGGCCGCGAGATGTTCATTACCACGGAGACCGGGGTCTCCATCCTGAACCTGGAGACCGGAAAATGGACCCACGTGGAGCCTTCCGTGGCCGATCAGTTTTTGCGCATGCGGACGATCATCGTCGAAAACGAACATAAGTGGTGGATCCGCTCCTTCAACCGCGGGGTCTTTATCTTCGACCCCCTGAAGCTAACCTTTGAAAAACACTACCTCAATGGAGACACGTGTACGCATTGCCTTCCCCACGCCATCAATTACCTGATACGCGACAAGAGGGGGGATATGTATGCCACGACCAGCGGGGGCCTCTACAAAAGAGACACGACGACGGACACCTTCGAGAAGGTCCCCCTCAATGAAGACTCCATCAAGACGCACGCCCTTTATGGTTTGGCGTGTGACGCCGACGGCGTGCTTTGGATCGGGTCCGAGAACAGCCTGTTCACGTACAACCCCCAAACGGGAACCATAGGCCGCGTTTTCCGCGAAAACAACAAGATCGGGATCGTGTTCCGGATTTGCACCGACGATCACCAGAACATCTGGTTCAACAGCAATACTGGGTATTGGTGCTGGCTGAGGAAGCCCGACAAAGTGGTGCATTTCGAATTCAGCCTCGGCCTGCCCAAGACCGCTGAAGGCGACTTCTACAAGACCTCGGACGGTTTGGTCTATGGAGGCGGAAAGGATGCCGTCGTACGCTTCTATCCCGATCGCCTTATGAATTACCGCGTGACGGCCCGGACACGGATATTGGACGCTATGGTGGGGGATTCCATCATTCCCATACAAAACAAGCGAATCACCCTGACCCCCGAGCAAAACAGCCTGAGCGTGGACTTCGACGTGATCAATTACGACCTGGTAGGGACCAATCAATATCTTTACCGGCTTACCCCCGGCACCAGGGGCTGGCAACGGAGCGAGACGGGACACCTTTCCTTTTACGACCTGCACCCGGGGAACTATACCCTCGACGTCAAGGGGGCCAGCAAGTTAACGGGGAATGACACCAATACGGACAGCATAGTCATCGTCGTCAACCCCTATTGGTACCAAAGCGGGTGGTTCAAGGCCGCCTGTATTATCGGCGCCTGCCTCGTCGTTTCGTACGTGGTCCGTTACCGCATCCGCGCGATCCGCAAGGAAGGCGCCATCCGTCAGAAAATGGTGGAAATGGAAATGACCGCCCTGCGGGCCCAGATGAATCCCCATTTCATCTTCAACAGCCTCAACAGCATCGAGAACTTCATCATGCAAAATGAAAAGAGGCTGGCCAGCGACTACCTGAACAAGTTCGCCACCCTCATCCGCATGATCCTGGAGAACAGCCGCAAGACCGCCGTCCCCCTGGCCAAGGATATGGAGGCCATGCAACTCTACGTCGACCTGGAAAAATTGCGCTTTGAGGATAAGTTTCAATACATCACCGAGGTGGATGAAATCCTCCTGAAAGGCGACTATCGCGTGGCACCTTTGTTGATCCAGCCCTTCGTGGAAAATGCCATCATCCATGGACTCGCCCCCAGTGCAAAAGCCGACTTGTACCTGCGCATTACCGTTCACCTCCGGGGCGATTACCTCGTCTACACCATCGAAGACAACGGGATCGGGCGCAGGGCCTCCATGGAACGAAAAGGCAAACACCGCAGCCTCGGCATACAAATCAGCAAAGAGCGAATGGATATGCTCAACACCCAAAACAACGCGGACATCGTGGACCTCTATGATGAATCAGGGAACCCCATGGGGACCCGAGTTTTACTGACCATAAAAATTGACTGATGCCCGAATCCCTGAATGCCATATTGATCGACGACGAACTGAGCTCCCTGCAAAACCTCAGGCAGAAGCTGGAAGAATTCTGCAAATCGGTAAAAGTGGTCGCGATGGTCCAAAAACCGGAAGAGGCCATGCTCCTCATCCGTCACCACAAGCCCGACGTCCTTTTCCTGGACATCGAAATGCCCAAGATGAGCGGTTTCGACATGCTCGAAGAGTTGGGCGACATAGACGCCGAGATCATCTTCACCACCGCCTATAACCACTACGCCATCGACGCCATCCGCATCAGCGCCTTCGACTACCTCGTCAAGCCCGTGTCCATCAAGGAACTTCAAAACGCCGTCAACCGCCTGCTCACCATGCGCGAATCCCAGACGCGCGAAAAACTCCACGTCCTCAAAGGCGCCGTAGGCGAAGCCAAAACGCAGGAACACAAAATAGCCGTCCCCACCGGAGACGGGCTGGAGTTCCTGTTGATCGGGGACATTATCCGGATCGAATCGAGCTCGTATTATTCCAAACTCTTCCTGCACAACCGCCCGCCCATCCTCGTCACGCGCCTGCTCAAGGATTTCGAGGACATCCTCGGACCCTACAAGTTTTTCAGGGTGCACAACAGCCACCTCATCAACCTGCGTTATGTCCGGAAGTTCGTCCGTGGAGACGGTGGGCAAGTGATTATGGAAAATGGAGATATAGTAGACGTCTCGCGCCGCCGCCGCGAGGAATTCTTAAAGCTCTTCCAGCAATAATGCCACTGGTTTTTGATAAATAGTAT
>CAZJDB010000050.1:0-46365 GCA_964544695.1 uncultured Chitinophagaceae bacterium | reverse complement strand
CCGGAGCAGATGATCCAAAGGATGGTTGCGAGGGTAATGGCTCCGAGCACCATGGAAATCTTTCCAACGGTTTGAATGTTCCGGTAAAGGACGACGACCACGAGGATCACGAGCCCTCCGCTAACGGCCTTTTGGGCATAGTGCCCCAGGGGAATTAAGTAATTAAGGTATTGGGAAAAGCCTATGGAAGCCGAGGCCATGGTCAGGGGCGCCTGAATGATGGTTTGCCAAATGAAAAGGAAGGGCATCAACCGTCCCCAAAAGCCGTTACCGAAGAGCTTGCCGAGAAATACATAACTACCCCCCGCTTCGGGCCACTTTGCGCCCAGCTCGGACCAAACCATGCCATCCGTATAAGCCAGCAAGGCGCCCAACAACCAGGCCAACACACTTGCGGATCCGTGAAGGGCGCCCACGATCATGGACATGACAATGAAAGGGCCGATGCCTACCATGTCTATGATGTTGATAGCGGTACCCTGGGCCAGGGATAACGACCTTTGCAGGGCGGGCTTGCCGGAGGCGTCGGCGGCGGGGGCTAATGCGGCGGCGGGGTTGGCAGGCATGTGTGTAAATGTCTTACTTTTAGTTATCATGAGAAAATCCTTCTTACTTGCTACGATTGTTTGTATGTGCATGGCCGCGCATGCGCAGGCCCCGATGGCCGTGCGCGCCCGCGCTACCGGCCCGGTGACGACCGCTGCGAGCCAGGCCCAGGCTGTATACGACCTGATTGGTAGACTAATTCCGGCGCACGCCCACGATTTCAAAGTGGAGATCATTCCGAAGGAGGGCGGCAAGGACGTTTTTGAATTGGAAAGCACGGGCGGCAAGATCGTCCTGCGCGGCAGCACGGGCGTGGCGGCGGCGAGCGCTTTATACGAATATTTGAGAACGTACACCCATTGCGATATTAGTTGGAACGGGACCAACCTGACCCTGCCGGATAAGCTGCCGCAGGTAACGACAAAAATTCACAAACAAACTCCCTACAGGTACCGGTACGATTTCAATTATTGCACCTTCAACTATTCGATGAGCTGGTGGAACTGGGATCGGTGGCAAAAGGAAATTGATTGGATGGCCCTGCACGGGATCGATATGCCCCTGGCGCTGACGGGACAAAACGTGATCTGGCAAAGGGTGTACAAGGGGCTGGGGTTCACGGATAAGGACCTGGAAGGATTTTTCAGCGGGCCTGCGTACTTCAACTGGTTTTGGATGGGGAACCTGGACGGGTGGGGAGGGCCCCTGCCCGAGACCTGGATGCGCAGCCATGAAGCCCTGCAGCATAAGATACTGCAGCGCGAAAGGGAACTGGGGATGACCCCGGTCCTGCCTGCTTTTACGGGGCACGTGCCTCCGGCCTTCCAGGCACGCTTCCCCAAGGCCCATTTGCGGAAAACGAACTGGGGTGCGGGATTCAGTGACGTCTATATCCTCGACCCGGGAGACCCGATGTTCACCGAGATCGGGAAGCGCTTCCTCCAGGAGGAGGTGAAGACCTTTGGGACCGATCACCTTTATTCCGCCGATACCTTCAACGAGAATATTCCTCCGAGTAACGATTCCACCTTTCTGAACGATGTCAGTAAAAAGGTGTACAGGGCGATGGCTGAAGCCGATCCCAGGGCTACCTGGGTCATGCAGGGCTGGCTGTTCGTGAACGACGCTTCGTTTTGGAAACCGACACAGATCAAGGCCCTGTTGAATGCTGTCCCCAACGATAAAATGATCATCCTGGACCTGTGGTCGGAGACCGTCCCGGAGTGGAATAAGACCGAAGCGTATTACGGCAAGCCCTGGATATGGTGCATGCTCCACAATTTCGGAGGAAGGACGGGGCTGTTCGGGCGCATGGGCACGATTGCTTCCGCACCGAGCCGGGCGCTGAACGATCCTCATTCGGGCAGCATGATGGGAATTGGATTAACGCCGGAGGCTATAGAGCAGAATCCTGTGCTATATGAACTGATGCTGGATAATACATGGACACGGGATACCATCGACCTGGACAGTTGGCTGAAGGATTATACCACGAGGCGGTACGGACAGGAGAACGCGGATGCGGACAGCGCCTGGGCCATCCTCCGCCATACCGTGTATAACGGGAATACACTCATGGGTGCGCCTGAATCCATACTATCGGGGCGGCCCACGTTCGATAAAAGCACTAATTGGACGTATACGGAAGGGAGCTCCTACAGGGCGCCGGATCTCTGGGCCGCCTGGAATTACATGGTCAAGGCCTCCGCGGCCTTACACCACAGTGATGGCTTCCAATACGACCTGGTGGACCTGACGCGCCAGGTATTGGCGGATTATGCGGACTCCTTACAGCAAGGATGCGCCGAAGCCTACAAGGAAAAAGACGTCCTTTTGTTCAGGGACCGGAGCACCCGGTTCCTGGAGCTGCTGGACGACATGGACCAGTTATTGTCCACGCGCCGGGACTTCCTGCTGGGGCCCTGGCTCCATTCTGCCAGGTCATGGGGGACCACCCCCGCTGAAGCGGACCTGTACGAAAGGAATGCCCGGGACCTCATTACCTTGTGGGGCGACAAGGACTCTCCCCTCCATGAATACGCCTGCAAGCAGTGGTCGGGTCTGATCAGCAGCTTCTACAAGCCACGCTGGGAAAAATTCTTTTCGGAGGTGATCGATTCCCTGGAGCAGCACAAGACCATTGATCCCAAAGCCTTCGACCTGCGCATCCGGGATTTTGAATGGGACTGGGTGAATCGCCACGACACCTTTCCCGACCAACCGTCGGATGATCCGGTGGCGGTGTCCCTGGCTTTATGGGTCAAATATATGAGCCAGCTAGCCGACGCCAGGCCGCGACAAATCCCCCTTTGGGTAAACGGTGCCCCGGGTTTCGAGCGCCTCAAAGACGAACCCGAGCAGGCAAAGGATTATTGGGTGAAGAATATCCACAATCCTTCCATTACGGTGTATATGCCTCCACCCGGCAAAGCTAATGGCTCGGCGGTGGTGATCTTTCCCGGTGGCGGCCATCGGCTGCTCGTCTATAATGGAGAAGGCCGTGATCCGGCCGTTTTTCTAAATAGCCTTGGAGTAACGGCCTTCGTTTTGAAGTACCGCCTTTTCCGGGAGGATTCCATCTATAGTTTCCAAAAAGAGACAAAAGCCGATGTGTACCGGGCCATGCGCATGGTCCGCAGTGGCGCGCAAACCTGGGGGATCGATCCAAACCGCATCGGTATCCTGGGTTTTTCAGCGGGTGGAGAAGTGGCGGCGCTCGTGGCTTATGGGCCGGGGAAGGGAGATCCCTCAGCGCCCGATCCCATCGACCGGGCCGACGCCAAACCCAATTTCCAAATACTCGTCTATCCCGGACCGTTAGGAATACCGGACGTCGTTCCAAAGGATGCGCCGCCTACTTTCCTGACGGCAGCGGATGACGATACGTGCTGTTCGCCTTCGATCGTGAAGTTGATGCTGGGATATCGTGCGGCGGGAGTGCCGGTGGAGATGCATTTGTACGGGAAGGGCAACCACGCGTTCAATATGGGGTACCGCACCGACCTTTGGACGTTACACGATTGGCCCGGGCGGATGGCAGACTGGCTACACGATAATGGGTGGCTCGCGCCGGCGCACTAAAGGCGCTACACGGTTTTACGATAATTGAGCACGGCCCAGCCGTTCAGGAATACACCGATCACTGCCATCGCGGCGAGATGGTATCCTATATCTCCCCAGTTGCTCCCCTTAAGGACAACCATCCGCATGATCTTAATGAAATGACTCGTCGGGAAGGTCTCCACTATATATTGGGCCCACTTGGGCATGCTGTCCACAGCGGTAAAGACCCCGCTCATCAGGTTGAAAATATTGATGAAGAAAAAGGCCAGGGACATGGCCTGCATCTGGGTGCCTGAATAGGTCGATATTAATAGCCCCATGCCCAGCATGCTGAAAAGATAGACCACCAGGGACCCATAAAGTACCCACAGGCTGCCCACGGGGACGATCCCGTAGAAGGCCCAGCCCGCCAGCAATCCAAGGGTAAAGACCAGGACGCTCAGGACCAGGAAGGGGATGAGCTTTCCCAGGATGAACAGGGTCTTGGGGATGGGGGTCACGTTGATTTGCTCGATGGTCCCGCTTTCCTTTTCCTGTACGATATTGAAGGCGGACTGCATGCTGGCGATGGCGGTGACGAGGGTGACCAGGATGGCAGGCACCATGAAGAGGTGGAAGTTGAGTAAGGGGTTGTACCAGTTGGACGAGGCTACCTCGATCTGGGGCGTTGCGTCGGGGGCGGGCCCCAGCCATTGCAGGCGGATATCGGAATTGAAATCGCTGACGATGCTGGCAAGGTAGGCGCCTCCGAGATTGGCCTTGGTCCCTTCGATGGCGTTGATGGCTACGTAGAGGTCCTTGTTGTTGTCGACGACGAGGTCGCGTTCGAAATGGGCCGGGATTTGGAGGGCCAAATCGGCCTTGTCCTGTTCCACGAGGTTCAGGGCTTCTTTGTAGGATGGTTCATATCCCACCAGCCTGAAGTAGCCCGACGCGGTGATCTTGTCCACCAGTTTGCGGCTGAAGGGGGAATGGTCGTAGTCCACGACAGCCATGCCTATATCCTTTACCGTGTAGTCGGCGGCCAGGGGCAAGAGAATGAGTTGAATCATCGGGGCGATGACGAGGATCGACAACAACCCCCGGTTGCGCATCATTTGCCGGAATTCTTTTTCCAGCAGGAATAATAAGGTTCTCATTGCAATCTGATTTTAAATCTCCTAAGGCTGATAGTGAACAAGAGAATGGCCATGCCTGCCAGGATGCTGCTTTCTTTCCATACCGAACCGAGGCCCATACCTTTTAGCATAACGCGCTTCACGATGATGAAGTACCAGCGGGAGGGTACTGCGTTTGCCAACCATTGCAGGGGCAGGGGCATGTTTTCGATGGGGAAGAGGAACCCTGTCAGGAGCATGGTGGGCAGCATCATGCCCATCAGGCTACCCATCATGGCGGCCTGCTGGGTTTTGGCGTTGATCGACAGCAGGAGACCGATGGACAAGGAAGTCATGATGAACAGGATGCTATCCACCAGGAGGAGTAGCAGGCTACCCTTGACCGGCAAGTCCAGGAAGACGTCGCTGAGGATCAGGATGACGAAGAGGTTGAATATCGAGATGAGGAGGTTGGGCATGAGCTTAGCAATGATGATGTAGACGGTCTTGAAGGGAGAGACCAGGAGGATTTCCATGGTGCCCAGTTCTTTTTCCCGGACGATGGAGACCGAGGTCATCATGGTGCATACGAGCATCAGGACCAGGGCCATGACGCCGGGCACGAAATTGGGTGCTCCTCTCAGTTCGGGGTTATACAGCATGCGTGTCTGGCTGCCGATCTGCAGGGGTTGACCCGCCGCCTGAGCCAGGCGGGCATTGAAGGAGGTGACGATCTGGGTGAGGTAGTTCGTCACGGTGGTGGCTTGGTTGGGATCCGACGCGTCGGCGATGACCTGCAGGGTGGCCTTTCCGGTATGGATGAGGTCGTCTGAAAAGTGTTCGGGAAAAATGACGGCCATTTTGATGTCCCCCTTCTTGAAAGCCGCCTCCAGCCCGCGCGCATTGGACAGGCTGCGGGCGACATTGAAATATTTGCTGGCTGCGATTTCCGCAGTCAGTTGAGTGCTCACAGGATCCTTTGAATAATCGACGACGACGATTTTCGAATTCTTGATCTCGTTGGACAAGGCGAAGCCGAATAGCACGATTTGTGCGATGGGCAAACCAAAGAGCATGAGGAGGGTCTTCCTGTCGCGGAATACGTGCAGGAACTCTTTTTTGATAAATACGATGAGTTGCTTCATGATTAATCCGCTTTTCGTGTGGCATTCCTGGCCAGGCGATAGAAGACTTCTTCCATGTCGTTGCTGGCATACGTTTTTTTCAGGCCTTCGGGGGTGTCAAGGGCCGCTATGACCCCGTCCACCATGATGGATACCCGGTTGCAGTATTCGGCTTCGTCCATGTAGTGCGTGGTTACGAATACCGTGACGCCCTTGTCGGCGGCGAAATAGATCAGGTCCCAGAACTGCCTTCGCGTGACGGGGTCCACGCCTCCGGTAGGTTCGTCCAGGAAAACGATGTCCGGATCGTGAACGACGGAAACCGAAAAAGCGAGCTTTTGTTTCCAACCAAGGGGTAGCTCCTGTACCAATGTTTTGGCCTCGCCCGTGAGGGAAAGCTCTTCGAGCAGGGTTTTGGTCTTCGTCCGGATCTGGGGGGTGCGCATACCATAGATGCCCGCATAGAAACGGATGTTTTCGCTCACGGTGAGGTTGTCGTAGAGGGAAAACTTCTGGCTCATGTACCCGATGCGCTTTTTGATCTTATTCGTTTGCGAGTACACGTCGAAACCCGCTACATTGGCCTGACCCGAAGTGGGGGTTAGGAGCCCGCAAAGCATGCGCATGGCGGTGGTTTTACCCGCTCCATTGGCACCGAGAAAGCCGAAAATCTCACCTTGGTGAACGTCGAAGGTGAGGTCGTTGCAGGCAACGAAGCTGCCGAAGCGTTTGGTCAGGTTTTCGGTGTGTATGACGGTCTCCATGGGGTCAATCTTTTAATAGATGGATGAAACAATCTTCGATACTGGGGACGATGGGTTCCACGTTGACACCTATTTGGCCCTTCGAGTCGAGGTATTCGGTCACGCCAACTTCCGTTCCTTCTTTGAACGTCGCGTGCAGCGCATCTCCGAAGGCAAAGCAAGACAGGGTGCCCGGATAGGTCCGGACGTCCTGGAGCACGTGGAAGGGTTGGGAAGTCCGGATGGAAAAGAGTTTCCCCGGGAAGGAGGCGACGATGGCCCCGGGCGTGTCGATGGACAGGATAATTCCCTTTTGGATGAGCGCGATCCGGTCGCAAAGTTTGGCTTCATCCATGTAGGGCGTGGAGACCAGGATGGTGATCCCCTCCTGCTTCAGCTTTTTGAGCATGTCCCAGAATTCCTTACGCGAAACGACATCCACGCCCGTGGTAGGTTCATCCAGAAAGAGGACGCGGGGACGGTGGATCAGGGCACAACAAAGGGCCAGTTTTTGCTTCATTCCCCCCGACAACTTGCCGGCCCTGCGGTTCTTGAAAGGCTCGATCTGCTGATAGATATCTTTAACCTGGTCATAGTTTTCCTCCAGGGTCGTTCCGAATACCGTGGCGAAAAAATGGATGTTTTCCGCGATGGTCAAATCCTGGTACAAGCTGAATTTACCCGGCATGTAACCCACGCGCCCGCGGATTTGCGCATAGTCCTTCCGAATGTCCAAATTGTCGACCCTGGCGTTCCCACTGTCGGGCAAGAGGAGGGTGGTGAGGATGCGGAAAAGGGTTGTTTTTCCCGCCCCATCGGGCCCGATCAGTCCGAACAGCGCCCCCTCGTCTACGGTGAAACTGATGTCTTCCACCGCCTTCACGGTTCCCTTGTTGAACGTCTTGGTGATGTGTTCCAGTTCGATCATGGTCTTAGAATTTGACTTCTCCGTACATGCCCAGCTTGAGGAATCCATCATTCTTTACGCGGATCTTCACCGCGTACACGAGGTTGGCACGCTCTTCCTTGGTCTGTATGGTTTTGGGGGTAAATTCGGCTTTGTCGGAAATCCAGGAAACGGTTCCCGGGTATTCGGTGTACTCCGAAGTCCCTTTGTCGGCATACACCTTGACGGGCTGGCCCAGGCGGACCGCGGTGAGCTGGGATCCCGTGATATACGCGCGTAAGGTGATGGTATCCAGGTTGGCGATCTTGTACAGCGCTTTTCCTACCGTTGCCATTTCACCCGTCAGGGCGTATTTCGTGAGCACCGTTCCGCCGAGGGGATTAACGATTTGCCCTTTGTCGATCTGGTCCTGGTATTGGGCCGCCGATTTTTCCATGGGGTTCTTTTCACTGAAGATGGTGCGGTTCTGCGTCGCGATATTGGAACGGTCCAATTGTATTTGCCGCTGGTAGACGGCCACTTGTTTTTCCAACTGATCGATCTGGGCGTTGATGTCGTCGAGTTGCTTCTGCGTAGCCGCGTCGGCCTTCAGGAGGTTTTGGGTCCGGGTCCTTTCCCGGTATTGCTGGGCGAGCTGAGCCTGGGTAACGGCGAGCTGGCTCTCGACGAGCTGGCTTTGGGGTTGGGGGTTCGTAGTTTTTTCACTCAGTGCCTGGATCGAAGCCTGGACCTGTTCTTTTTGCAGCAATATACCCTTGACGTCGATTTGTCCGATGACGGCGCCTTGTCTCAGGGAGTCGCCTTCCTGGAGGTTCAGGGAAAGGATCTTGCCGTTTTGCTCCGCCGATACGATGACCTCGTCCGATTCAAACACACCGGAGGCGTCGGTTTGGAGTTTGTGATTGTTGCATCCGATGGCGAGCGCTGCTATTGCGAAGAATTTTTTCATGGTGTGTCGGTTTAATTGCCTGAGGTGGTTTTGTGATCGTATTGGGATATGAGCATTTGTATTTTATGGACGACCCTGTCCTGCCTGGCCTGGGTCTCGGCGTTCACATCCAGTAGATAGTCATTGGCGCTGAGGACGCCGTTTGCCAATTGGGCGGAGGACGTTTTTGTCACCGATTCCCGGAGACGGATGATGTCTTCGTCCGAGGCGAGCAAGGTCCTGTATTTGCGCACATCGGCGCTTTCCTGGCGCAACGTCAACTGGGTATTGAAGAGGAAGGTGCTTCGGTCAGCGAGGGTCATTTCTTCGTTGTTCAGGCTGGTGAGGCGGTCTTTCCGATAGGTGTACAATCCCCCGATACTCCAGTTGAGGCGGACGCCGGTAATGTAGTATGGAGACCAGTCGACGGAGAGGAGGTTCACCGGGCTTGGTTTACCGTAGCCACCCTGAAAGAAAGCACTGAGGGTGGGGAAAAGGCTGAGCCGGGTCAGCTTGATCTGGTCGCGGTAGGACTGGACCTGCAGGTCGTAAGATGTCAGCTCCGGGCGGGTGATGGAATCGTTCAGGCCCGGCGCCTCGGGCGTTTCCAGGCGGCTACTGTCGTCCAGGGGCTCGTCGATGAACAGGCTCAGCATATCGGTGTATGCTTTCCGACTGGCGCGCAATTCGATGGAATGCTGGTCCGTCGTGAGTAGTTGCGCCTGCAGCTTGTTCAGGCTGCTCTTGAAGTCCGTGCCGTTATTTATGGAAGCCTGCACCTTATCGATGCCCGTTTGGATGTTGGCTTTGGACAGTTCGTTTTGTTCCAGTTGGCCATCGATCAATAGGATTCCGAAAAACAACTGGTTGACGCGGTCTTTCAGCGCGTACAGTTGGGTATTGAGATTTTCCTCCTGAATGGCGGCATCCGTACGGCTGATCACTTTCTTTTGGTGGTTGATGCCGAAATCGGTCAGGGTTTGATCCACCTCACCATATATCTTATACTGATCCTTGGAGACCGTGGGGATATTGAAACCGGGGACGGAAATGCTGGTGACGGCGGATTGATACGTTCCCGAACCACTCACCGCGAGCTGGGGATAGACACCCTTCGACAGGTTGTCGATGGTGAAAGATTCGGTACGGGCGATGAGTCCTCTTTGGCGGGTCAGGGGATAATTGGTTTCAGCGAGCGTATAGCACTCCTGGATGGTTAGGGGCTTTTGCGCTTGTGGCGCTTTTGTCGAAAACAGGGCCAGGATGTATAAGAGTCTCCGCATGGCGTTAGTTTTAATATTTTGATTTAATCATTTGATTAATGGCAGGGCAAAAAAAATCCTATTGCAAGGTCTTCATCATCCATTGGGGGATGAGTTTTTTGCGTTCTTCCATTAGCGTCGCGAAGGCTTCGTCGCTTAGGTGGAAGCGATCCTTCATCAGCCGGTTGGCGATGAAGGGAAAAATAATCATCCCCATCAGGTTCGCCATGAATTGCAGGGGATGCACGCTCTTGAGATGTCCTTGTTGGATCTGCTCCCCAAGGCGGGCAATGAAAGTATCCCTCACCGTTGAGATCCGCTCGAAAAATATCCCCTGCTGGTCTTCCACTGCTTCGCCGGACTGGAAGGCGCTGAGCACAAAAAAGGGCAGGTCGGGATTTTTGAGAAGCATGTCGATATAATTCTCGGCCATGAATTTTAATAACTCCTCGAGACTCCGCTTTTCCCCTTCTAGTTTTTGTAAAAGGACGCCCAGGAACAACTGGATGTTTTCCAGCATGATGATGTCGAAGAGCTTCTGTTTATTCCTAAAGTAATAATTGAGCAAAGCCAGGTTGATGCCCGCTTCCTCGGCAATGTCCCGGGTGCGCGTGGCTGCAAAGCCTTTCTGCGTGAATAATTTCCGTGCCGCCTCTTTTATTTTCTCCTCGGTGGATAACTCACTGTCCATGGGTCAAAGATAGAGTTGTTTTCTTGATTTAAACAAATTTTTTAATCAAATGATTAAATCTGCTTCTTGTCGGAGCCACGACGCTGGATGGCGGGGCGAACCATAGCCCAAACGGCAAGGGCGACCCAGATCATATTGACAACGGCCGATGGGACCGCATTATGATATAGAGTATTGATAATCAAACATGCACTGCCAATAATGTTCAGCATGTAGTAGGTAAGGCTATTGGCCGCCATGCGGCCAAACATATTGAGTGCATAGGCAACGACGACCAGGGCGGACCCGGCCCAGCCAATAATATCGACGATAGACATATTAAAAGCGGTCGTTGTTTACCTCGATCCAGTATCCGTCCGGATCCTGAAAATAAATCTGGTTGACACCATCCGGCCGGGTGGTTGGTTTGCGGTCTTTTGCGTTAAAGCCCCCATAGGCCACCCCTTCTTCATCCAAATGAATCATGAATTTCGACAAGTCCGGCACGGTGAAGGCCATATGGACTTCCACTCCGTGGGGAATGTCTGAAGCAGCGCCCGAAACGACGTGCAACTCCTGGTGGTCTCCGATCCGAAACCACGTATGTTTACCGTCGTGAAAGGGCTCGGGGATCGTATCGAATTCCATCACCTCTTTATAAAAGCGGGAAGCCCTGCCCAGGTCCGTTACCCAAACGGTGACGTGGTTGACTTTGGGCTGCTGGGCGGAGGTCGCCAGGGGGAGAATGAGGACGCAGAATAGTAATACGTTGCGCATGCAGTGAAGGGGTTTTGTATAAATGTACGTTTGATTTTCGTAACTTCGATCATGCCTACGACAGAAACACTGGAATCCTTTTACAGGAATAAGCTTTCCTGGGTCCCCACGAATTTTCAAAACGAAATCGGTCACTTCAACGTGTTCAACCGGGAGGTCTTCGCCGGATGCAACGCCAAACCCGCGCAATACAGCCGCCGGGATTTTTATAAAATCGCCCTCATGGTGGGCAAAAGCCACATACACTATGCGGATAAAAGTATAGAGGTGGATGGAAATGCCCTGTTTTTCGCCAGCCCCCAGGTACCCTACCAGTGTGAATTCATCAGCCCTGAACAATCTGGCTATTTCTGCATATTCACCGACTCCTTCATGAGCGGCAGCGGGCGCCTGCAAGAGTTGCCGGTATTCCGGCCGGGCGGCTATCCGGTATTTCTGCTCGATGAGGAACAGACCGCCTCGGTCAGGTATGTATTCTCCCGGATGCAGCAAGAGATTGGCTCCGAATACGCTTATAAATATGATGCGCTGCGGAACTACGTATTCGAGCTGATCCATTTCGCCCAAAAGATGGACCCGGTCATGAAGCAGGTACAGCACCCCAGCGCCAGCACGCGCATCTCCACCTTGTTCGTAGAGCTCCTCGAAAGGCAGTTCCCCATCGAGTCTCCCCGCCAGCAGGTCCGCCTGCGCAAGGCCTCGGATTTCGCGGGTCAGTTGTCGGTCCACGTCAACCACCTGAACCGGGCCCTGAAGGAGGTCACGGGGAAGACGACTACCATCCTGATCGCCGAACGCCTTGTCCAGGAAGCCAAAGCCCTCCTGAGACACACCGACTGGAACGTCTCGGAGGTGGCCTATGGGCTTGGATTCGAAGAGCCCGCGCACTTCAATAACTTCTTCCGCAAGCACACCCGGATGCGACCCACGGAATTCAGGGTTGTTTGATTTTTACAACAAATGGATTGAATTGCGCAAACGCCGGGCGTCCGGAGCGGCTACCTTTGTGTCTATGAATAACACGCAAACACCCGTCTGGTTTATTACCGGATGCTCGACCGGCTTAGGCCGGGAATTGGCGAAACTGGTCCTTGAAAAAGGCTGGAGGGCTGTGGTGACCGCACGCCGCCTGGATACGATCCGGGATCTCACCAAGGGACATGAAGACAGGGCGCTCGCCCTGGCCCTGGACGTAACCGACAGGGGCAGGGTTTGGGCTGCCATTGCCCAGGCCGAGGATCACTTCGGCCAGATCGATGTATTGGTCAACAACGCCGGTTATGGCTACCTGACCAGCATCGAGGAAGGGGAAGAATCCAAGATCAGGGCCCAAATGGAAACCAATTTCTTCGGGATCGTCAACACGATCCAGGCAGCGCTGCCCGGCATGAGGCGACACCGGCAGGGACATATCGTGAATTATTCCTCCATCGGCGGCCTCGTCGGCTTTGCCGCCTCCGGGTATTATCATGCCTCCAAGTTCGCTCTGGAAGGCTTTTCGGAAGCCCTTTCCGTTGAAGTGGCACCCCTGGGAATAAAGGTCCTCATCGTGGAGCCTGGCCCCTTCCGTACCGATTGGGCGGGAAGATCCATCGTCGCCACCCCTGTGGTCCTGGACGAATACAAGGAAGTCGTTGGCGGACGCATGACCGCCACCAGCGCCCGCAGCGGGAATCAGGCCGGAGACCCCGTACGCGGAGGGGAGTGCGTCATCCAGGCGGTGACGACGGACTATCCCTACCAGCGCCTGTTATTGGGGAAGATGGCCTATGAAATTGCCTGTGGGAAGGTGGACAAAATGAAACAAAATTTTGAGGGCGCAAAGCATCTGACCTTCAGCGCGGATTTTCCGGAAGGGGGCCTGGTGACTCCGGATTTGGAAGCAATCTTACAAGCCACACGATAACGCATCCCAGGATGCCGATGATGCCGAAGGACCAGCGCAGGGAAGAAGCCTGTGCCACGAATCCAACGAGCGGCGGGACCAGCAGAAAGCCCAGGTAGCCAACGGTGGAAATGGCTGCCAGGGCAGGCCCGCTGCTCATTTTTTTGGATTGACCCGCCATACTGAACACCAGGGGCACGATACAAGATACCCCCAACCCCACGCAGATGAAGCCGGCTCCGGCAATAAAAGGATAGGGAAAAAGGGCAGCTACGAACAACCCAATGCTGATCAGTACGCCACTCATTCTCAACAGGGGCTTAATCCCGAACCGCCCCACGATCTTGTCCCCGGCAAAGCGCCCCGTCGTCATGGCCACCATGTAGATGGCAAAAGCCGCGGTGGCTTCCGCCTTGGAGGCGCCCACTGCTTTCCGGAAATAAATCCCACTCCAATCGTACATGGCATTTTCGCAGGACATGGAAGCGAAGCAGATGAATGAAAAATTCAGGAGGTGTTTGTCCGGTAAATTGAACCATGGCCTTTTCTCCGTCTGTTGTATGGGTTTGTCATGCAACAGGTCGGGCCACGCCAGGGCAGTGACTACGGTCATGGCTATACTCACCGCCAGGAGGTGATAAGAAGTATAGACGTTATGACTGACCATCAGGTAGCCCAGTCCCGCTCCCGCAAACCCTGCCAGGCTCCATATCCCGTGGAAGGTGGTCATGATGGAGCGATGGAACTTCGCCTGGACTCCGACGGCCTGGGCATTCAGGGAAATATTGAAGAGGTTGCGGGCGCAACCGAAACAAAACAAGATGGCCGCCAGTTGCCAGGTCTCGTTGGAAAACCCAACCAGGCCCAGCATGACGTTGAATATGAGGACACCTATCAACAGTATCCTACGGCTGTTAAAACGGGCCAGCAGCCTACCGGTCAAGGGCATGGTCAACATTAGTCCTATGGGCAGGGCAAGCAGGACGGCGCCCAGTTGTGCTTCGTTGAGGTGCAACTTACTCTGCATGCTGGGGATGCGGGAGGCCCAGGAGGAGTAGCCGAATCCGGAGAGGAAGAAGAATACAATATTGGCGATGCGGATGCGGGTGAGGTTCACGGCCTGGTTGAAATTAATGAGGCCAAATCTTCGTTTCGGCTTTTCTGGTGTACGAGACTGCCGATGTTGACGGTGACGAAATGTCGTAAGGTCGGTGTAGGGGCGCCTTCGCGGATGTAGCCCTTGTGCTTGGTATTGACAAGAATGGACCTGACCGTCCTGACGATGCCCCAGGGGATGCCCCACCAACCAAACAGGAGCGAATGTGTCAGGGCGCCTTTTTGGGCTTTCCGGATACACGAAGGACAAGCGACGACCACGGTCCTCCTGTCTTGGGTAAATATGACATAACTACTCACTTTACTCACTATGGCCCCGTTCAATTTATCGTGATTGTTTCCGCAACTTGGACAGGGTTGCTCCTGGACATAGGCAATGTATTCGTCCATTTCCTCCTTTTCGATGGGTCGGTTCTGGGCTTGCATTCCTTTTATCACCGATTCGCCAAGCCCCCTTTTACTGATTTCTTCCTTTACTATTTCCATGGCTTCCGGGGTCAGACCCGAGGCATCCCCGGTAGAGGCCCTGATCAATTCGTTGTCGGAAAGGGAGCTGTAATAATCACGAACCCTTTGAATATCGTCTCCGGAGCTCATATATAACGAATTATGAAATTTTTAACGACCCAAGATATAGAAAGACTCCTTACCTTCAAAATTATGAAAACTGCACTCACCAGACGTAACGATTGGCGCGGGTATGCAGATTTAGTCGTAGTTTGCGCACTTTTATAACCAACATATGAAGCGTACCATCATCGCAATTTGTGTTTTGATCGTGACCATCCAGGGCGCTCGTGCCCAGGATACTGCCAAGGCTCCCCAAACCCTGCCGCGTTGGCAATGGTCCCTGGCGGCGGGTGTTTCGGTGCCCGTGGGCAAATTCGGATCCACCAATATCCAGGATTCGCAGGCCGCGTATGCCCTTGCCGGACCCATCATCCGGTTTACCCTGGGATACAGGATAGGATACCATTGGGGCATTTCCGTCCTCCTGGACGGTCAAACCCATGCGACAAACAAGAAGCTGGTCGACCCCAAGCTGGATTTTGCCGATCCCAGCGCCCGCCATTTTTACAGCAGCAACGCATGGAGGCTGGGCACCACTATGGTCGGTGTCTTTGGCGAATGGCCCATTGGCGACGGAGAAACGTGGGAATGGACGGGTGGCCTGAACGTGGGAGGCGCATTTACCGCCGTGCCCGAGTCGAGCATTTGGCTGGGAACCCCCAATTCCGCCGGTCCTTCGCCTGCAACCGGGGGGCCCTATCCATATGCAGGGGGCTTTAATCCCGGAACGAAAATCGAATTCGCCCCGGGGGCAGACGTACAGTTGGGTCTCCGATATTTGATCACGCCCGCGGTTTACGTGGACCTGAAGGTGGATTTCGCGGCGGAACGGTTGCACATCCCCTACCAGCAAAGCAGCCTGGCCACGATGGTCGCCACGGATAATTATTATCCCAACGGATTGGGCAATGCAACGGGATCGAGTTCCCAACCCATATGGAACGTAAACGCCACCTTGGGATTAGGGTTTAATTTTTAACGTAACTTGGGTCGAAAGAGCCCTGGCTATGATGCATCAACGATATAGGGGAGTGCTCGTTTGGAGTGCTTCCCTTTTTTTATGGAACGGCGCATTTGCCCAGGTCAAGTGGGTGTCCAGCACGCCCATGGTTTCCTGGCAGCAGAAACCTCCGGCCACGCTCGTTCCGCGGACAGGGATTCAATTCACCGACACGACCATGCTCAGCCTGACGGTGGACACCACGCACCGGGGGCAGGTCGTCCGGGGCTTCGGGGCCTGTTTCAACGAGCTGGGATGGATGGCACTCCGTAAGTTGACCACAGCAGACAGGGAGAACATCCTGCGCGAATTCTTTGCCCCGGGGGTGGGCGCAAACTTCACGATCTGCCGGATGCCGGTGGGGGCCAACGATTTTTCCAGGGATTGGTATTCCTATGATGAAACGCCGGGGGATTTTGCGCTCGCGCATTTCAGCATCGATTACGACAGGGGGACCCTCATCCCCTATATTCATGCTGCCCTGCATTTCAATCCTTCCCTTCAACTTTGGGCTTCGCCCTGGTGTCCGCCGTCTTGGATGAAGGTGGATGGTCGCTACGCATGCGCAGCCGGCGGCGTTTCCAGCGGTGCTTCCGGAGGCGCTTCCAGCGGTGCTTCCGGAGGCGGCGAGGGTCTTGATGAATTTCGCGCAGAGGCGCCCTACTTGAAGACTTATGCGGCTTATTTCGCGCGTTTTATCAGGGCTTACCGGAAAGAAGGCATTTCCATTGGAATGGTCATGCCACAAAACGAATTCAACTCCTGCCAGATTTTTCCCAGTTGTACCTGGACCGCCGGAAGCCTGGCGCGTTTCGTAGGAGAATACCTGGGGCCCGCCCTGCATGAAGTCGGAGGGGTGACCCTGTTTTTCGGGACCATGGAAAGGCCCAACGCCGCCCTGGTTGACACATTACTTGGCGACCCGGCCGCTGCGCGGTATATCCGGGGCGTGGGTTTCCAGTGGGCAGGCAAGGGCGCCATTGCAACGGTCCACCGCGAACACCCCGCGTTGACCCTCTACCAATCGGAACAGGAATGCGGGGACGGGAAGAACTCATGGTCCTATGCCCTGTATACGTGGTCCCTCATGCACCTGTATTTCACCGGGGGCGCGGACGCCTATATGTATTGGAACCTGGCCCTGCCCCAGGGTGGTGTCAGTCATTGGGGCTGGACCCAGAACTCCCTGGTTACCGTGGATACCGTAGCCGGAACGTACCGGTACACCCCGGATTATTATGTACTGAAGCACCTCAGTCATTTCATTAAATCCGGGGCGCATTTTATTTCCTGCGGCAGCCAGGACGCCCTGGCTTTCCTCAACCCGGACCACTCGGTGGTCATCGTGGTGGCGAATACGCGAAACACGCCCCGGAAAACCACCGTCGTTATCGGGGATCGCGTATTCAGCGCCCTGTTACCCTCCCAATCGGTCAACACCTTCAACCTGACGTTATGAATAAGGGAAGAATGGAAGCTTTCAGCGATGGGGTCATCGCCATCATCATCACCATCATGGTGCTGGAATTTCACGTGCCCCACGGGGACCACCTCCGGGATCTCCAGCCTTTGTTGCCTAACTTCCTCAGCTATGCATTGAGCTTTCTTTATATCGGTATTTATTGGAACAACCACCACCATATGCTCCAGGCGGTCGACACGATACACGGGTCAGCCCTTTGGGCCAACCTGAATCTCCTGTTCTGGCTTTCCCTCATCCCCTTCGCCACGGCCTGGATGGGCGAAAATCATTTCACGACCTGGCCGGTTGTCCTGTATGGACTAGACCTGATTTTAAATGCCCTTTCCTATACCATTCTTTCCCTCGTGCTCATCAAAGGCGGGGGGAAGGACTCTACGCTGGCCCAGGCTACGGGAAACGACTTCAAGGGAAAGATATCCATCGCCATCTACGTTTGCGGGGTCGCGCTGGCGTTTTTCTTTCCAAAGGTGGCGTTGTGCCTTTATGCTGCGGTGGCGATCATTTGGTTTATTCCGGATCCCCGCATCGAGCGGCGGATGAGCGAACATTCGGCTTAAATTGCAGGTATGCCGAAGCGACGCATCATCGTCATAGGAGATATCCACGGCGCTTTCAGGGCACTCGAGCCCCTGGTCGATCGGTTGTCCCTCCAAAAGGAAGATGTTTTGATCTTCCTGGGCGATTATGTGGATGGCTGGTCCGAATCCAGATCCGTGATCGATTTCCTGATCGACTTCGGCCAAACGCACGATTGTATTTTCCTTAAAGGGAACCACGATGCCTGGTGTGCCGAATGGTTGGAAGGGGGATACCCCGATCCGTCCTGGTTACTTCACGGTGGATTGGCCACTATAGATAGTTATAAGGGGATACCGCCCCGGAAATTATTAAAGCACCTTACCTTTTTTCGTCAATTGCTGCCCTTTTATGTCGATACCTCGAACCGACTGTTCATCCATGCGGGATTTACCTCTCAGAACGGGCCCGGAGGAGAACACTTCATGAGTACCCTGACATGGGACAGGACCCTTTGGGAAACCGCCCTGGCCGTGGACGAGCGCCTACCCGAGGATTCTCCCCGGTATCCGAAAAGGCTCCTGTTATTCAATGAAATTTTCCTGGGACATACGCCCACTACGAATTACGATATTACCATTCCAATGCACGCATGCAATGTTTGGAATGTGGATACCGGGGCCGCTTTTAAGGGGAAGTTGACATCGATGGACGTGGAGACCAAGGATTTTCGCCAGAGCGAGATCGTGCAAACGCTTTACCCGCTTGAAAAGGGCCGCAACGTTCTTTAAATTTGGAAAATAATACCGATCGGTATATCTTTGGGCCATGAGCAAAGCCGAGAAAACGAGACAGTTCATCATCGAAAAAACGGCTCCTATCTTCAACACGAAGGGATACGCGGGGACGTCCATGACGGATATAACCGATGCGACCGGTCTGACCAAGGGAAGTATCTACGGAAATTTCAAGGGGAAGGACGAAGTGGCCCTGGCCTGTTTCGACCATAATTTAAAGAAGGTAATGGAAGTGGTCCGAAAAGAAATGGACACTCGAAGCACCTATAAGGATAAGCTGCTTGCTTTCCCTCATTTATACGAACATTACCAGAAGTATGCCTTTCCCACCGGCGGCTGTCCCATCCTGAACACCGCCATAGACGCCGACGATACCCATCCTGCCCTGAGGGATAAAGCGGCGGGAGCGATCCAGTCCTGGAAAGAACAGATCGTGCGCCTCCTGGTGGAGGGCGCTAAGGCCGGGGAATTCGCACCGGTGAAGGATCCTGGACAATTTGCCCTGGCTTTGATTGCACTCCTGGAGGGTGGTTTGATGATCGGAAAGGTCACAGGTAAGGTGCAATACAGGAAAGCCGTCATGCAGTTCATCCAAAACCTCGTATAATTTTTTTACCATTTTAAATACCGAACGGTATATTTTATGCAAACAACAAACAACATTGTGCTGATTACGGGCGGAAGCGCGGGAATCGGGTTGGAAATCGCCCGGCATTTTGTCCGCCTGGGCAATCGGGTCATCATCACCGGCAGGGATCGGGATCGCCTGGACCGGGCTGTCTCCGAATTGGGCGGCGGCGTTACCGGGATTGCCGCGGACGTTACCAGTGCTGAAGACCAGGATCGGCTGGCAGCGCGAATTTTGAAGGACTTCCCCGGTTTAAATATCCTGGTGAACAATGCGGGTGTAGCCTCGGTATTTCGCCTGGGAGCGGGCGCGGATGCGGTACAAAAGGCGGCCAGTGAAATGCAGACCAATTATTTTGCCGTCCTGGGTTTGACCGAAAAATTGCTTCCCGTCCTCGAACGGCAACACGAAGCAGCCATCGTCAACGTCTCCTCGATCGTAACTTTCGCCCCCGCGATCAACATCCCCACCTATTCGGCTTCAAAGGCCGCGGTGCATGCCTATACGCGGGTGCTGAGGCTGACCCTGGCCAAATCCACGAACGTGAAGGTTTTCGAATTGATGCCCCCCCTTGTGAACACGGACCTTTCCAAGGAAATTGGGGGGTCCGGTGGAATTCCGCCTGCACAGGTAGCAGAAGCCCTGCTGGATGCGCTGGCACGGGATGAATATGAAATCCACGTGGGGGCGACGGGAGATATTTACCGGTTGTACCTTACTTCACCTGAAAAAGCCCTGGAGGCCTTGAACGCGGGGCGCTAGCCCTCGGCGATTTCCTTGACCTGGACCAGGATGGGGGTCCATCCGCCACCTTTTACGGTGTCGGCGTAGCGGTTATCACCATCCGCCACCGTGGCGTAGTCTCCCTGGGTCACCTCCAGGTGGGTGTGACCGTTTTTTTCGGTGAGGGAATAAGTTACGGTCAGGTAGTTTTCCGGGAGGTCGGGCATCGAGGGGTTATTGGGGTCAATGGTGGTGTAGGCGAGAAATTTTCCGGGTTGGATGTCTACTATTTTTCCTTTAACGGCTGTTATTTCCACGCCGTTGAAGACACCTTTCCAATCCAGGGTGCTGCCGGGTTTCCAATCAGACAGGGCGGCGCAGCCGAACATGTATTTTTTCGTTTCCTCGGGGTGGGTGAGGACTTGCCAGACTTTGGAGGCGGGGGCGTCGATTTGGATGTCGCTGCGGACGATCATGGGGTTGGGCATATTCCTTGTTTTGTGAGTCAAAAGTAGGGGTTACGCGCTCGGGGCGATTGCATTTAACGGATTTTCCCGGCGGCGCCGGCCGCCCCGCCGACACCGGCCGCCCCGCCGACACCGGCCGCCCGGACCCTTCCGGGGGTAAGGCTGAATTTCTTTTTGAAGGCGTTATTGAAATGCTGAGGGGTCGCGTACCCCAGCTCCATGGCAATTTCCGCCGCCGTTTTATTCGTGTCCCGGAGGTATTGCAAGGCGAGGTGCAACCTTTGCTCGGCGAGGTAGCCGAATACGGTTGTCCGGAAGGTTTCTTTAAACCCCCTTTTCAATTTATATTCATTCAATCCGACGAGCCTGGCTACCTCGCATAGGTTAGGGGGAGCGTCCAGGCGTTCATTAATCAAATCGCGCGTGGCGATGATTTTTTCCTTGTCTGCCCGGCTTTTGAGGAAGGGCTCGCCTTGGCGTTGCGCCACTTGACTGCATGCGTCGGCGGACAGGACGAGGAGCTCTATGCTTTTGGATAAAAGGAAAATGTTTTGAAGATCACCCGCATACGCCGAATGAATGATCTGGCGGATCACTCCTTCAATGCCCGGATCCAGGGCGCCCCAGTCCTGTGTAAAGAGGACATCCTTCCCTTCCAGAATTTCCTGGGCAAAGCGCTGCAGGGCGTCACTGGCATTCCGGGTGAGTTGGATGAAGCGCTCCTTGGGGAATTGTATCCCGAAGGTTTCGATTTCGGGGCTGTGCAACTGAACATCTATGTCGAATTCTCTCGAATACATCAAGTTGTGGTGGCCTCCGATGAGGTCGAAGGATTTGCCCAGTTGCCGGTAGGTAAAGCTGTAGTTCCCCCTCAACCCGAAGTGCAGGCGGACCACGTCCGGACGAGGGCCCGAAGGCGCGGTCCGGGTCGCTCCCGAACGGGATATGTGATGCCCCAGGCGTATTCCATCGCATTCCCAGACGGTCGAAGTTGCTTCCATGAATTCTAAGGTACATACTTCCCGGAGATTGATGCCTGTCCGAATTGCATGGCCTCGCCGCTACGGCGAAGCAAAAGGTACAGGCTGTTGGGCGTCAGAACCAAACCCTCGGGGTGCAAGGGTTGCACCCGCACCGAATTGAAGGCATCCAGGGAGTAGTTGACACAATTGTACCGAAACAGGGAATACTTTTTCGTCGAATTCCGAAGCAGACAGGTCAGGACACTATCGAACTGTTTGGCGTTCACCTTCATGTCCAACTTTGCATTGAAGGCATGACCCTGATTGTCCCGGATGGCGGACACACCCGATGCGCCTGTTCCGATGGCCAGCAATAGAGCCGGTAGGGGAGAACGGGCATAGAAACCAAGGTATTCTACCACCTGTTTAGGGCCATTGGACTTGGACAGGCCGATAAAGACGTGCCCCATTTTTCCCCTTCTAAAAGAAAACAGCCTTTTGGGATGGTTCGTATCGGGGATGGCGACGAGGAGCTCGACCATGTATTGGGTCTTTTCGTCATTGGGTACCAAGGCGAAGCGGTCGATGTAAGTGCGTAATGAAACAGGTTTCTTCTGTTGGCCGTAACAGGGCCCCGCCATCAGGAAGAGTACGGCCACCGGGATGAACTTTTTGCGCATGATTGATTTCATATGTGAATGATTTTAGGGCCTGAAAATAGATGTGCGATTTGGGTTGCTTCGCATGACGCGTGGACTTTTCACGGGGTGCGCGCCCACGGCGGCTGTTCGGTATCCGTATTTCCCGCCGACCCTCCGTGATATAGCGTAGTAGCGCAAAAAGGCGTATAATTTTTATGGAAAATGCGTGTGTCGCTAATCTCATTATGTACTGCCCGGACAAAATCAGGAGTATATGGAGCGACATTCAGAACTAACAGAAAGGATTTGCAACGTGATGATTATCGACAAACAAGCGGTCATCAGGTTCGGTATCAAGGCGATTCTTGAGCAGAAAAACGATGAGTACATCTTTAGGGTCTGGAGTGCCGGTGGTGCCCAGGAGGCCTTCGAAAAGCTAGATCGCTTCCAGGCGGATGTAGCTTTAATCGATGATCACGTTCAGGATGGAAAGGGGAAACAACTGACGGAAAGCCTCCTGCAGGTCAGGCCGGACCTGAGGATACTGGGGATGGCCGAAGAGCACGAGAATTGGCGGGTCAGGGACATGATTTCCGCGGGCGCCCTGGGCTATATCCGCAAAAACGTCAGCCCGATTGAATTGTACAATGCGGTGGTAAGGGCGTATACGGGGAAGAATTACTTCTCCGCTTACATCGCCAACTCTTTGCTCGAGGAGGAACGGATCACTTACGAAAAGCAACAGCGCGCACCCGATACTTTGAGCAGGAGGGAACTGGAGGTATTGCGCTTACTCGCCAGGGGACAGACCACCAAGGAGATTTCAACGGCCCTGCGGATAGGTATCCGTACCGTGGAGACGCACCGCAAGCACCTGTACCGCAAGGCTAAGGCCAAGAATGCGGCGGCTATGATACGGTTGGCGTATGAATATGGATTGCTGCCGTAGGTGCGTTCGGGTGGCTTTAAAAGAGCCCTTTGACCCGCGGGTACCTGGATTCGCCTAGCGTCTTCATCAAACTTATATGGGAAAGAATGGCTTTGCCCATGGTTGGATAATAATGGTAGGGAAGACCAAAGGCCTCGCATTGACGGCGGACTATTTTGCTCAGGGCGGGGTAATGTACGTGGCTGACATGGGGAAAGAGGTGGTGCTCGATTTGAAAGTTCAGCCCACCGGTCAGCCAGGAGATCACCTTGTTGGTCGGAGCAAAATTTGCCGTGGTTTTGATTTCGTGGACGGCCCATTCGGTAGGGAAGGCTTTATCCCCTTCACTGGCATCGTAAAAGGTTGTTTTCTCCACGGCATGCGCTAGTTGGAACACGATGGACAAAGCCAGCCCCATGGTGGCATGAATGATCAAAAATCCCACCAGCCAAGCCTCCCAGCCAAGAAGGTACATGGGCAACAGCGCGTATACAAAGACATAGGCGGCTTTGCTGGCCCAGAAAAGAACGTGTTCCTTCCAGCCGATCCTGTTAATGGGTGTCTTGTGGATCTTCTTTGTAAAATACTTCAAGAAATCCGTACCAAAAGCCCAGACGATGGTGCTGATGGCGTACAGGAAAAACATATACAGGAACTGAAAGCGATGGATGGGCCTCCAGCGTTGGTGGGGCGTTTGCCTCAACAGAAAGCCGTTGGCGATATCGTCATCGACGCCTTCGATATTGGTGTACGTATGGTGGATGATGTTGTGCTTGATTTTCCAGAGGTAGGCATTACCGCCCAGGGCGTTCATGCTCAAACCCATGAAGGAGTTGATCCATTTGCGGTCGGAATAGCTGCCGTGACAGGCGTCGTGCATGACATTGAAGGCGATGGCCACCAGGAGCAAGCCAAACAAAAACGACAAAGCGATCCCGCCTAGAACGTTATAATTCCCAAAAAGGAAATAAAGATAGACGGCAACGCCTCCCGGGACAAGCGTCCAGGTCTTCAGGTACAACCGCCAGTCCCCCGTTTTTTTAAGGTTTTGACCGTTGAAATAAGCGTCCGCGGAACTTTTAATAGCCTGGAATAGCTGTCGGCTGCTATTATCGAATGTGACTTTAGACATATAGAATAGTACAAGGCCACTCAACCTTGATTTGCGTTGAATATGGCGAAAAAAACGTGCGCGCTGGAGGGAAAGTCGGCAGATCAGACGTTACAGATAGCCACAGAATGGAATAACAAGGTAGGCTTAAACGCCCGGGTGGGGAAATTTATTTTGCGATTTGGGTGTTAATTAACGTCATTCCGAACGAAGGCTCAATACCGGGTTCGCGAGGGCAGCTTTCACCGATTGGAAGCTGATCGTCACCATCGCCGTCACGATTGCTGAAACAGCCGCCGCAGCGAATATCCACCAACTAAGGTGGGTACGGTATGCAAAATGGCGAAGCCACCTTTCCATGACAAAAGCAGCCAAGGGGCAGGCAATGATTATGGAAATTGCCACCAACCGCATGAAGTCCCTCGAAAGGAGCACAGTAACATTAGCCACGGTGGCCCCCAGGACCTTCCGTATGCCGATCTCCTTTCTGCGCTGCTCTGCAGCAAAAGCCGTCAGACCAAACAAGCCCAGACAGGCAATGAGGATGGCAACACCTGTAAAATATAAAACCAGGGAAGAAGTGCGGTTTTCCTTATCGTAGTTCCTGGCGAAATCCTGATCCAGGAAAGAATATGAAAACGGCGTGGATGTATTGATCCTGTTCCAGGTATCCCCCATGTACTTTACCGCGCTTGCGATATGGGGTGTTTTGATTTTCGCGATCAGGTATGCGTATTTGTTCCCGAAAAAATCAATCGTCGAGAAGCCCAGGGGGCGGATGTTATTTTCCAGGCTTTCGAAGTTGTAGTCGCGCGTAATTCCAATGATCCGCATCCGGTGGGAGATGCCCTGCCACTGGAAGGATATGGATTTCCCAACGGCGGTTTTGGGGTCATAACCGAATTTCCGGATGGCCGTGGTGTTCAGGATGATGCTGCCCGTATCGACGGCCTCATTTGGATCGAGGAGGCGACCCGAATTGAGGGTAAGCCCCAGCGTCTCAAAGTAATGGTCGTTTTGCGTGACCATCTGCACATCGACGAAGTCCTTGCCCGCCTTACCCTCGGCATAGAAGGGCATGTCGTTGATGTTCGGAATGCCCGGATAGGTAGACGCGCTGGAGACGGATTGTATGTATGGACTTTTGAGCAATTCATTCCTTAGGCTCTCGTAATGCATCCCCAACTCTTTGCCTTCCATAGGCAAAATGACCTGCCGGTCCTTGTCGAATCCCAAATCCTGATTCCTGAACAAGTCCATTTGACGGACGATGACGATGGCGCCGACGATCAGGCCGATGGAAATGGTGAATTGAAATACCACCAGGCCCTTTCGTAAGAGGGCGGCGGAAAGGCGGTGGATGAGCTTGCCCTTTAATACCGAAACAGGATTGAAGGATGACAGGTAGAATGCGGGGTAACAACCCGAAAGCAGCCCCGCAAAGACCGTCAGGGCCACGATGACACCTATGAGTTTTGGCTCTCCAAACGGTTGGAGCTCCTTTTGCGTGAGGTTGTTGAAAGCAGGCAGCAACATCCAGGTAAGCACCAGGGCGAGGACCAGTGCAATGGAGCAGAGCAGGAATGACTCGCCCAGGAATTGACGGATCAGAGACCACCTGCGCGCGCCCATTACTTTGCGGATACCCACTTCCCTGGCCCTGCGTTCAGAACGGGCCGTGGATAGGTTCATGAAATTGATACATGCGATAACCAATATGAAAATGGCGATAGAGGAAAGGATATATAGTGAACGGAAATTTCCATTGGCCCCCAGCTCATCACCAAGCGCGGAGTGTAGATAGATATCCTTTACGGGTTGTAGGAGCAGTGTTTTCGACATGGTGGCGCCATTGAATTCCGTACCACCGTGGCGGTGGAAAAAAATTTGTAGTTTCTTCGAGAAAGCCTCCTGATCCGTGCCCGGCCGCAAGCGGACATAGGTATGGAAAACGTTGTTCATTGTCCATCTGTTGTCCCCGGCCACCCAACCGCCTACATCCTCATTCCGCATGGACAGGAAATAATGAGCCGGGATATGCGAGCGCCAATTATTGTCCCGGAAGACCCCACGGACCGTATACGAAAATTGTCCAAAGGGTAAGCCTAATTGGATGGTATGGCCTATCGCGTTGTCATTGCCGAAGAGTTTTTGGGCAATGGATTCGGAGATCACCATGCTATTGGGCTGGTTGAGGCAGCTGGTGGGATTCCCTTCAATGAAATCATAAGAAAAGACACGGAAGAAAGTGGAATCCACGTAGTACCCCTCGGACTCGAGAAAACGTTTATCGGATTTACTTTTTCGGTCTTCCAGAACGACGCTGTTCATTTCGGGAAGCTTCATCAGACGTGCGGATTCCTCGACCTCCGGCAACTCAGCCCTCATGGCTTCCGCCAGCGGGGCGGGGCCGGCCGCCCAGCCTTCACTTGGCATACCCAGGGCGACGCGGTATAGACGGTCTAGGTTTTTGAACTGCCGGTCGTAGCTGGTTTCGTCAAGGACGTAGACCATGATGAGCAGGCAGGTGGTCAGGCCGATGGCAAGGCCGAATATATTGATGAGGGAGAAAGCGCGGTTTCTCGTCAGATTTCGGTAGGCGAGGAGCAGGTAGTTTTTCCACATAATGCATATTTGCGCCAAGGAAATGCCAAAGATGTATAATGTTGTAAATCAATATTTTATGTATTTATTAGATCGGTTGGCGTGTGCGGATTTGATACTATTGGTGTACGACGATGCAGCTTTCGTGGCCGCTCAAACAAATCCAATCATTAGATAAAAAAGTATTACATAAGCAGTCCTAAGGGGAGTAGTTTTGTGTTGCGTCCTGCGAGGCCTCAGGGGCGGAATTTCTTTTCCGAACGTTTAAATATTGCTATATGAAAACCCAATCAAAATGCTACCTGGGCCTGCTATGCTGTGCCCTGATGTCCTCTTGTACTAAAAGTCCCGTGGCCTTGCAACCTCCCCAGTCCGATGCCGTCACACCTGCGCTTTCGGCGGGGCTGGGCGATGGGGTCAACCTGCAGCCCTCCTATTATAACGGGGGCAACGTCACCTTTGGGTGGTCCACGATGCAGGCTCACACGAACATCAAGACCGTACGTATCGAAATCGAGCCCAGCGTGAGCATCACGCAGGTAAAAAGCTGGATATCCCAGGCAAGGAGCAGCGGTTATGCCGTGATAGCCACCTACCACAAGGCCTCGGTGCTCGGCTCGGATAATGTCTCGGATCTCCTGGCTGCCGCCAATTGGTGGAAATCCAACTATAGCGCCCTGGCCTCGGCTGGGTCCTTTACCGTCAACCTGATGAACGAATGGGGAGACCACAACCTGACCGCCAGCGAATATGCCAGCGCGTATAACCAAGCCATCCCCATCGTACGTAGCGTCTATAGCGGGACGATCATCATCGATTGCTCGGGCTGGGGACAAGAGACACACATTGCCGCTGAAGCCATTCTTGGCACAGGAGGAATTACCAAGATATCCGATACAAAGATCATCCCCTCCGTCCACGTCTATCCAAACGGGTGGAACCAAGCCCTAAACCACACCCTCCAGAATTCCGACCTGGACGACCTGGCGACCGCGGGCCGGGGAGGGATCATCGGGGAGTTTGGGAATTCTCCGTCAGGGAGCGCCAACTGGTCCGGGATCGTGAGTTATGCCAAAAGCTCAAAGGGGTGGACCGTCCTTGCCTGGGCCTGGAACGGGGATGGGGGCAGCATGAATATGGTCAGCCCCGCCTGGACTTCGAGTCCCGACGCATCCACTTATACCACTGACTCATACTTTAATACCGTGTACGGGTTATTGTAACAGCCGTTGCATCAGCGAGCGGGCCGTCACACCTGGCGGCCCGTTTTTTTTGTCCCATACTTTATGTAGTGTCTCTTTAACTGGACAGTACATATAATGAGGGACAAGACTCTTGTAATTTATTGAAAGATAAAGAGTTGGATGGAGTAAAGCGCGAAACATTCGTTCCATTATCAACGACTTACACAGATATAAAAGATTCTATATTTGGGACGCGAGAGTATTTGGAAAACAGGTTTAAACGGATGGATCAGGTGGGGAAATACTTGGCGGATTGTATCCTATCAGGGCTGCAACAATGCGAAGAAAATTATTGATGCTTGCTCGATGTACTTCCAAATCGGCCCACAATTGGGCTATGCTATAGATATGAGTTTCCACGCGATAATTGCTGGCTAATTTGCTCATCAGTACACTACCTGGATAGTTGTTATTGAAATCCATTTTTTGGTGGGCAAACATATTTCTCATAACTCTCAATGCATCCAATGTCTCAATATCCGCCAAATGTGCAGCATAAAATTCAGGATAGTGCGTCGCTAATCCTTGCTTGCACACCTCTACCTTTTCAAAGAAATTCAAATCATCTAAGTCTTTTGGTCTGCCCTTGCTATCTTGATAAAAGGAGGATATTTGCGCCTTGTCGTAATTGAAACATTGGGCTATGGTCATTGATATTATCATTTCGGCATCGACTGCCATCTGAAGATATCTGCCGCGAAGTTTGATTTCTTCAAATTCTTCGGAAAATTCGGGAGGAACTGCGACCATGAGGCAAGTATTTGGGTTGTTTCAAATGTAATGCCAACCTAAACACTTGTCAACCCGCGAAATCACCCTTTCTTCTTTTTAGCTGGATAGTCAGCGCTGACCAACTCGAATACCTTGGAAGGCGACGTACCAAAGAGTGCGGAGAGTTTGTGAATGTCGTCGATTGTGAAGTTGCCCGGTTTAATGATCCTACCGACGAATGCCTTGTAATTGTGGCCTGTATCCCTGGCTACAATGGTTTTTGGAATATATTTAAAGACTTCGCTGAATTTTTGAATCCTATTAGCTTCTATCATTGTTTGGACAGACAAATATCTATCATCTTTCACCATACCTTAAATTATGTCCATCCAAGGTAAAAACATAGCATATTAATACCCAATTAGTTGCGATAATAGCCATTAGTATCCTTTTAAAATCAGGATATTATTGATAATTTCGGCCATTAATGGACGTATAAATCTATACTAATACCCCATACAATGACTAACGACTGCATTACCACTAACAAACGCGAAACGATCTTACACCAATTTGTGATCCTGGAGGGAGGGGCACCCTTGGCGGGGCTGGTAGGGAAGCTATTCTATTGCGATTTTGAGGATACCTGGGAATGGACAGATAAAACTATAAAAGAAGCCAAGGCTTTATTAGCCAAGTTCTACAAGGTTCCCCATGTACTAACACTAAATGAGTGGTTAGTTATCTTAGATGAATTGGAAAAGAATGGAGTGGAATAACTAACTTTTGGTCTAGTTAGTTGTTTTGAGAGTATTAACGACTCTTATCGTGACAATCCGGGTTGTTTAAATTAGCTATCATTTGGTCGATCATTGCCTGAAATTCCGGGTCCCTCGGTTTTCGGAGGTTTGGAGGTTTTGCATCCTCATGAGTATCGGGAGTTTCTTCTGCCGTCTTATTTAGATTAGCAAGCATTTTCGCTTCTACCCCTTCCATCCATTCTTTTAGTTTTGGATCAACTTTCTTTGGTTGGCCGGGAGGCAATTTCTTCTTGTCCTCCATAGTTACTTAGGTTTCGTGGGCTCTTTTGGCGTAACTAATTCTTTAACTAAGTCCTCAAACGAACCGTTTATAATTAGTTTTTCGTCGTATTTAGTCGCCCTGGGCTTGGAGGGCTTGGGTGTTTTCTTGGCTGATTTCTTTGCTGCCTTGGCCATAAACTAACATTTTCTAGGACAGTCTGCCCTCTAGTTTGCTCAAATTTACGGTAAATTTTTCCCCGTCTGTTAGTTTACGGTAATTGTAACGGTACGAAAAATTCATCAAAATACCGGGCTAAATGCTTGGGGCTCATATAGTGGTAGATTCCAATATAGCCCCTTTTGAATATTGCCCAAAAACCCTCTATAGTGTTAGTGTGGAATGCTCCCCGGCCATAGTTACCTTGGCTGTGGTTTATTACTACATGCTTGTATTCGCCGTCCAAGTGCTTGTAGGGCTGGTGATCGTCGGTAACTAGGATTGTTCCGAGTTTTACCTTTTCCCGGATAAACGAGGCTAGGGGCTGCTGCCCTACATTGGGAATAACCTTAGTTGTTACATATCCGTTTTGGTGCATAATCCCCATAACGACGGTCTTACCGGCCATAGGGCCATCCTTCCGCGTTAGCTTCTTTTCCGCGTGTTTATTGTGATTGAGGCCGCCTATGTACACTTCATCGGCCTGGACTACATCTTGCAATAGGATTGAGTTCTTTTCCTTCAGCGCTTCTCGAATACGGTGGAGCATAAACCAAGCTGTTTTCTGCGTTACGCCTAAGTCTTTCGCCAATTGCACGGAACTAATCCCCTTTTTATGGGCTGCTATTATATACATGGCTGGAAACCATATAGTTAATGGAATATTACTAGACTCAAATACAGTTCCTACCGTTACGCTGTATTTCTTGTAACATTCGGAATTACCACATTTGAAACGCCTACCATTCTCTATAACATATGACTTAGTAGAACCACAATGCGGACACTTCGGAACGCCGCCCCAGCGCTGCTGAACTAAGTATTCACGGCATTTATCCTCATTCTTAAACTTGGCAAATAATTGTTTGAGGTTCTTAGCATCCATAAAAGCGAATTAGGATACTAAGTTATATTTAGTCCATGATACTACCTAATATTTTAGGCATTATTTTGGACAAACAAAAAAATAATAAGTAGATTTAGACTATGAGTAGGAAAAAACCGAAAAAAGTTAGGGACGACCCGCAAGACATTGACACAATAATTCATTCGTTTGAGAATTACGCACTAGGTGATATAAAGGATAACGCAAACAAACCGATCGCGTGTATGATTCTGTGCATGTGTTTTATTGACCAGTTAGCTTCCTTCGGATACCCGATATTGATGGACAGCAACAAACGCCCCGAGGCTTTTATAAATGACTATATGCCGGATTTCAAGGGATTAGACCTGTATGATATGTTCCGTCATAATCTGATCCACACATATTCGTCCGGTGATAGATTTTGCATTACTAATGAAGGATATGAAGAAGCGCCATTTACTAAAATAAACGAAAGAACATACATAAACACCCACATTTTCGTCGCCCAGCTTGACAGTGCATTTAGGGATTTCGTGAAGCAATTGCGGGATGATAAGTCGCCTGCACACCAAAACGCCATTGAAAACTCTAAGTATCACCCAGTTCTGGTTGGTAAGGACAGTTGATTTTTTCAGCTACTTCTGCAACATATTCATCATAACAAGGCCCTTCTTGCCCGCCCAATTCCCATCCTTCACCGTTAAAAAAGCCGATTTGCCAAACACCGATTTGCCCCACTTCAGGCACAGCAGCCGATTTTACCCAATAAAAACCAACTTCCCACATTTGCATAAATAGGGTGTTTTAACGGTGGTTTATTTTCAATTCGTGTAGTAATTTTTGGAATTAATTCTACTACAATGAAATTCGGCCTTTTTCTAATTCTTCAAATTACACTATTTAATTCTAGCCTATTTTCCCAAACATGCGTAATTGCCGTTAGGAAGAATGACGCCGTTTATGTGGGTGCCGATAGTAGGTTAACCGTTTACCTACGCAATAAACACGGTGGCTTAGATACAGTTTACAATAAAATTTGTAAACTGTATTCAGTTAACGGTATAAATTTCGCCGTTATAAACCACTTATCCCCTGACGCGGTAAGGACCGCAAAAGACGTTTGCAACAGTCAAACTCGACTTACACCCGCTAGGGATTTGTATATAGACCGGTTCAGGCAATTTCTCACCAAAAAACTCGAGCTTTTAAGGCAGACAGATATGAATACTTATAAAAAGGATACTTACAAGAATGAGAGTTATTACAGTCAAATTTTATTCTTCGGTTTTGAAGATGGGAAAACGATAATATATTCAGTAGGGTTTTCGATTACTAATCCGCCTAACTTACCTGTCAACATTAAAATCGATTCCCAAATGTATGATGCAGTATCTGCTGGCAAGGATAGCGAAATATATAAGATTGTAACGAATGTGTCTACTTGGAATGATAGTGAGGAAAATATCATAAAAAAAATCCACGATTTGATTTTGAAACAATCTCATGTTTCAATCGAAGTAGGTGGTCCGATAACTATAATGTGCATTAAAAAGGATGGAATTAAATGGATTCCCTCAAAGAACATTTGCAATTAAAAGGCGTCAATAACTACATACTTTTCTCCCTTTATAATAATTGTATCTCCTGATTGGTATTTTTCAATCTTTTTCCAGTTCGCAATACTTCGGGTTGTTTTATTGGAGGTCGTACACGCAGTAACCCCAAAAAGCAAAACAAAGCACATCGGTAACGCGAGGGTAAAACGGAACATTCCAATGCTACTCCATTAGGAATTTACAGGGAACGTATTATTAATAACTAATATTTGTCTTGCCCGTTCTCTTGTCCCCTACTGTATGTACTGTCCCTTTAACTTTACTTTATGTAATGAATACTTGTCTTTATGGAAAGTAAAGTTTACTTTTGACGAAACCTCTTATCATGGAAATCAAACTCCTCCTCCCCCGGAAATACCGCCTTATTGGTTGGATCCTGGTGGTTCCCTCCACTGTCGTCATGGTCATGAGCATGTATTTCGATTTCAGCCTCCCCTTTTTGAATTACGTCGGAAAGGGGACCCACATCAGCCTGGACCCCACGTTTATCTGGAATATTCAATCCCATAACTTCACGGGAGATATTGCGGGGGTCCTCCTGCTCACCGGGTTATTGATGGTGGCCTTTTCCAAGGAGAAGATCGAGGATGAAAGGACGCAACGGCTGAGGCTGGAATCCTTGCTGTGGGCGGTGTACTTGAATTCAATCCTGATCATCCTGGCCATTATCCTATGCTACGGGACCCTTTTCCTGAACGTCATGATCTATAATATTTGTTCCACCCTCGTTTTCTTTATTGCCCGCTTCCGCTGGGTTATGTATAAGGAGGCCCTGTCATGAAGAACGATTTGAAAGTCCAGCGGGCTATCCAGGGGCTCACCCAGGCCCAGTTGGCGGAAAAGGTGCACGTGTCGCGCCAAACGATCAATGCCATAGAAAGCAATAAGTACGTGCCTTCTACGGTACTGGCGCTAAAAATCGCCGGGGTGTTCAAGCGGCGGGTGGAGGAAATTTTCCTCCTTGAGGAGGGGGATTAGTGGCCCGCATACCAGGTGCCCAGGGACGTCAGGTTCCCCTGCACATCCACGAGTGCGGAAGACCATAATGGCCCACTAGAGGGATCTCCCGAAAACCAGGAGTAACGCTTCACGAAGGGCAGGGAATCCAGTTGGGGCAGGAGCCTTTGCATGAAGGCCTGGACCTGTTGCGGCGTATAGGGATTATTCGCGGGCGTGGCGGCATTCCAATCGGCGGTGGCGAATTCGGTGATCCATATGGGCAGGTGGTATTGATTGTATACCTGCTGTAATACCTGTACGAAGCTGGTGTCGTCCAACCCGACATACATGTGCACGCAAATGAAATCCACACGCAGATTACGGGAGGCGACGGAGTCCATGAAGTCGGTGAACCATTGAATGGTCGGCCAGGAGGTGGCGGGGCTACCCAAGGGGAGGTTCAGGCTTTCCAACTGGGGCCAAAGAGCCAGGACCTGGTCGACGGTCATATTCGATTGGCCGCTTTGGTCGGGTTCGTTGAATCCAAGAACGTATTTGGCCTGGCCTGAGGCGGCAAGTTGCGCGACGGTGGCGAGGTTCAGTGAATCAACGTTGGCCGCACCCCAAAACATGGGTACGAATTCGAGTCCGGTGGGGGGGAAGCTGGGTAAGGGAGTACCCCAGGTATAGTACCATTGTGCTTTTAGTTCGGTAATGTCGGAGGACCAGTATCCATCTGTCGTATTGGTGCTGAAACAAGCGCCTTTTTTAGCGCTATGCACGGTGTCAACGGTTACTGGAGTGCTGTCACCACCGGATGGACCAACAGGGCTAACGGAAGGTGGGCCGCCTTTTTTGCAGGCGGCGGCAAAGGCGGCAAAGGCCAACAGGATAACGAGGGTACGACAGGCTTTGATCATGCCTGTAAGATACAAAATTAAGATGTGGCAGGCAAGCGGACGGGGATCCTTAGGATGTTCCCGCTACCGTTGCAAACGTTTTGCATTTCCTTGAGCAGGCCGTCATAATCAAGGGCGCGCGTACGGTCCCTTTGATAAAATCCGCGTACGCGATTGGAGGAATAATACAACATGCTTCCGTCCGATGAGACGTAGGGCGAAGATTTTGGATCGCCGGCGTTCAACTGAGGACCGAATTTACGCGGAGGGGACCAATCCAGGCCCTGGCGGAAGGAGACTACAATATCGTTATCCTGCACGAAGACCAGGTACTTTTCATCGGCGGAGATAAAGGGGTCCTGGGCGTCACCGGTCACGGGTAATCGCTTGGGCACTCCGAAGGCGGAGCCGTTCCAGGTGGAAAAATATATGGCCATCCCTTCGTAACCGTCGCGGTTACGGGAACAAAACCACAATGTTCCGTTCCGGCTGACGGAAGGGGCATAGCAATTGACGCCAGAAACATTCACCGGACTATCTATGTGTCGGGGTGCGGACCACTCACCAGAAGGCAGGCGGTCTACATACCAAAGGTGGAAGAATTTCTCCGGGTTCGGTCCATCGCCGGACAGGGGCCGGTTGGAAACAAAAAACAGGTGGCTTCCATCCGGAGAAACGAAAGGGTCGGTGTCGTTCCAACGTCCGGAAAAGGGGAGAACTATGGGTTTAGACCATTGGTCGCCTTGTTGTGAAGATGATACAATAGTCCAATATACGCCCCCCTGCGACCAGTAGACGGTATGTCCGTCCGGACTGAAGGACGTGGCCCATTCCTCATAGGGCGTGGATACGATGCCAGGAGCAAATATCTGGGGTTTGGCGTTGGTGTCCATGAGGCCCTCCTGGGCAAAGGAGGCTACGGGCAATGAAAGCAGGAGTGGCAGCGCAGATAAAAAGCGCAGGGTGGGGCTATTGATCATGCACCAAAGCTGTGGATTAAGCCAACCGCACCCAAGCGATTTTTGCGCTTTGCCCTTTTCTTTCAATCTTTAACGTGCCACGAGCTCGTGGCGTCAACTTTATGGACATGACCGAATGGAGTAATTTTTTCATCGCCAGCGGTGGTGCGGCGGCTGCCCTCACGGGGTTGATATTCGTGGCTGTTTCCATCAACCTTTCCAAAATTCTTTCCATACCCCATCTCCCGGCAAGGGCCCTTGAATCCCTTGTTATTTTGATGAATATATTATTTGTATCCCTGTTTTGCCTTGTTCCCGGGCAAACACTCCGGCAGCTTGGGATGGAGATCGCGGGATTGGGGGTCCTTTTTTGGGGGGTGACCTTATGGATAGACGTGGGAATCCTTCTACAGAAAATGCGCGAGTACCTTTTCCATCACGTCCGCAATCTGGTTTTCAGCCAACTTTCCATGGTGCCTTACATTGTATCAGGTTTGTTGGTGTTTAACGGCCATGCGGGCGGATTATATTGGCTGATTCCGGGGATATTCTTCTCTTTTTTGAAAGCTCTGACAGATGCTTGGGTGATGTTGGTTGAAATAAACCGTTGACTAGATAATTATTAATACAGTAAATAATCCTTGTATTGGTAATTTAATCCATTTAGCTTATTTTCCATTTTGATTTTCACCAAAATTGACCGAGCAAACGACATATGACGAGTCTAAGCTCTTGCTTGCCGTAGCCGAAGGAGATGAACAGGCCTTTTCCCAACTGTATTATCACTACCAGGAAGACCTCTATCATTTCATATTCAGGCTCGTCAAAGTACCTGCGCTGACTGAGGACATCCTTCAGGATATTTTCCTGAAAATATGGGAAGCCAGGGGACAGTTGCCACACGTCCGGAATTTCGGAGGCTACTTGTTTTCGGTGGCCAGAAACCATACCTTGAACATCCTCCAGTCCATTTCCAAATCAACCTATGCCTTGTCCACGCTGGTCCGCCATTTCCAGGAACTGCGCGTGGATGATGAGGCCCTGAGTAAGGATTACCTGAAGTTTGTTCACCAGGCGCTCCAATCCATTCCCAGCCGTTCCAGGGACATCTTTCAAAAGTGCAGGGAGCTCGGGATGTCCTATGAGCAGGTAGCGTCGGAAATGGGCATTTCGAAGAATGCCGTGAAAAAGCATATGATGACGGCCATCCGGGGCCTGAAAGATGCAGCGCAAAAGGACCTGGGCTTTTCGCTGGAAGCGATGTTGGTGGTGGTCGCGTTGCTGTCGGCGGTTTACAGGTGAGGCCTTCGTGAAAGCGCGGTTGAAAAATATTTTGAAGAAGGGGTACCCTGGGTGCCCTTTTTTTTGTCATTATAGTATACACATATGAGGAAGAACAGACAGTATAAGGAATTGATACGCCGGTACCTGGAAAATAAATCATCAGAAGCTGAGCTGGAGGTCTTTTTTGATTTGCTGAGGCGGGGAAAGCTGAAAAAACATTTCAACACGGTGTTGAACCATGAGACGGACCGGAGGTCTTCCGGTCCATCCATTGCATTGTGGGCAATCGCGGCGACGCTGATCGGTCTATTGTCGTTGGGCGGCTTATGGTATTGGGGAAAAGCGAAGCCCAAGCCACCGGTCGCCTCCATAAAGAGCCAGTACAGCAATGACGTACAGCCAGCCAGGAATCACGCGCTGCTCACCCTGGCCAACGGAAAGGTGATCGACCTGGACACGACCACGGCCGCAGCGTTGAAGGAAGTGAACCTGGTGAAAAGCCGGAATGGTGAGTTCGAATTCAGGAAAAGCGGGGATGATACGGCCGTGGTGTATAATACGATTTCGGCGCCCAGGGGTGGCGCTTTCCCTTTCGTCCTGGAGGACGGCACGAAGGTATGGCTGAATGCTGCCAGCTCCCTGCGCTTTCCCACCGTTTTCCGGGGCGGCACCCGGCAAGTTATCCTGGACGGTGAGGCTTATTTCGAGGTGGCCGGGAATGCGGGAAGGGATTTCAGGGTAAATGCACAAGGGATGCAGGTGCAGGTGCTGGGCACGCACTTCGACATCAATGCGTATAGCGATGAATCAAGTATAAAGACCACTTTGCTGGAGGGATCGGTCAGGGTCGTGCAGGGCGGTGTCAACTCCCTGCTGAAACCGGGTGAGCAGGCCCGGTTGACATCTGACGGTTCCTTCCACGTGGTCAGCAGTCCGGATACGGTAGACCTGGCGATGGCATGGAGGAATGGCTATTTCAGTTTCGACAGGGACAACATCCAAACCGTGATGCGCCAGATTGCCCGTTGGTACGATGTGAACGTACATTATGAAGGTCCGGTTACGCCGGCCATATTCGGAGGGGATTTGGAAAGGGACCTGACGCTGGTTCAGGTGTTACAGATTTTGGAAAAAAGCCAGGTCCATTTCCGTTTGAAGGGAAAGGAACTTACCGTACTCCCTTAAGCTATTCAGCGACCCAAAAAAGCCAGAAGCGTCGGAAGCGCCCCTGGCCGGAATTTGGTTTGCTTTTAAATAAACCCTTGCAGGATTCCTTTAATTAACCAAATCAACTGTGAATGTATGAAAAAAAGTGATAAAGCCCGGTTTGCCGGCTTTCATCAAATGTGTATCACCATGAAACTGACTACACTACTGTTGACTGTGGTGCTCATGGAAGCACATGCCGGAGGAGCTGCCCAAAGTGTGAGCCTTAGCGGCCAAAACCTTTCCCTCAAAAAGGTATTTACCGAAATCAAACACCAGACAGGGTATACCTTTTTCTACAACTACGCCCTGCTCAGGGAGGCCCACCCGGTCAGCCTGAATGTCAAGGATGCGCCCCTCACGCAGGTGCTCAACCTTTGTTTTTCCGATCAGCCCCTGGATTACCTGATCGAAAACAAGACCATCGTCATCACCCGGAGAACGGCCACGCTTTCACCTCCGGCTCCCACCCCGCTTACGGACAACGTTGTCCAGGCATTGCCGGAAGACGTGGAAGTGCATGGCAAAATCTCCGATGATAAAGGGCAGCCCGTAGTAGGCGCCAGCATCAAGGTAAAAGGAAGCGAAACGGGTACCGTCACCGATGGGGAGGGCGTTTTCTCCCTTAAGGTTCCGGCCCATTCCATCCTACTGATCACCAGCGTGGGTTTTCAAGCAAAGGAAATAACCGTAGATAAGGCGGAAAGCATCAACATAAAATTATTCCAGTCACTCCGGTCCATCGACGAAGTGGTGGTGACCGGCTTGGGAGAAAGCCGCGCCAAACGGAGCCTGGGTTATTCGGTAACGCAAGTCAGTGGGGACCAGATCCGGTCCGCCAATACCATCGACCCCATCACGGCCGTGCAGGGCATGGTAACAGGTTTGCAAGTTCAGCCCGGCCTGAGTGGCCCTTCGGCTACTCCACGCTTCCTGATCAGGGGGAGTTCTTCCCTGGACCCTTATGGAAATACCCCTTTGATCGTGGTCGATGGCGTCGTCCTGGATCAATCATCGGTTCTGCCCAACCAAAGCAACCAGTACGGTAGCAATACGGACTTCGGGAACATCCTCAAAGACATCAACCCTGACGATATAGAATCCATGAGCGTAGTGAAAGGAGGCGCCGTCGTCGCGTTGTATGGCAGCCGGGCCAACAACGGGGTCATCCTGATCAAGACCAGGAAGGGAACGCATCAAAAGGGGATCGGGGTAACCCTCTCCCATAGCGATTTCATCGACCATGCCTACAAAACGGTGGCTTACCAGAACCAGTTTGGATCGGGGGTTGGTTTGAATGATTTCGATACGGCAGCGAACGGCCAGTTGTCCATCGATCCCAGCACCTACGGGATCAGCTTCGGGCCTCAAATGACGGGTCAGAAGGTGCTGGATCCGAACGGCAATATTATGACCAACGTGGGGGCCAATCCCCTGAGCCTTTTCCGGAACGGGGTTACGGACAATACCAATATTGCCATCTCCGGGGCGAATGATGCGAACTCCTTCCGCCTGTCCTATTCTCACCTGACTTCCGAGGGGATCACACCCAACAATGAGCTGAAGCGGAACAGCATCGATATGCGCGTGACCAGCAAGGTGGCCAGCAAGATCCTGGCGGATGTCACTGTGGATTATGTGCAGACGGGCACTTACAATCCAGCTTTGCAGGGTGGCAACAGTCCCCTGTACGCCCTCGCGTATGACGTGGCCAGGAACTATAACCTGCCGTATTGGTCCACCCACTACATCGACTCCGTAAACGGAGGGGCAAATAATAAGGATGCCCTGGGCCTTGCAGCAAACCTGTTCTATCCGCTGTATGAGAATAACGACTACCTGGTCGAAAACAATTTCAGGGGCAGCGTGGGCCTGACAGCTAATGTCACCCCCTGGCTGGATTTACTTTCGACAGAAAGTATAAATATCTACAACCGGAATGAAAGCCTGGATACGCGGGGGAACGAACCCGGTTTCAACGGTGCCAGTTATTGGACCAGCAGCAACGACCTTTACCAATTCCGGTACAACGGGAGCTTCTACCTGCACCGTTCCTTCGGCCCCGATTGGGTAGCCTCCCTGCAGGGTGGAGGGGAAACCTTCACCTGGGAGAATAAGGGCATCACCGCGCAAACGAACGGCACGATTTTACCGGATATTTACCGATTGTCCAATACAAAGAATCCCGCCACTATTACCGAGGCAACGCCGAACGCGGCCCAGCTCAGTTCCCTCTTTTTCCAGGGCAGCTTCCAGTATAAGAATGATTACTTCCTGAACTATTACGGACGCAATGACTGGAACTCGACATTGGTATATAATGACGGACACGGGCATTATTCCTATTTCTTCCCGGGTGTCGACGTTTCATGGGTGTTCTCCGATGGTCCGTTGAAGATGGCAAAATGGCTGGACTATGCAAAGTTGCGGTTTTCCTATAACCAAAGCGGCGATGGAGCCAATCCCTCGAGCCAACCCTATATAGCCAACACAGGAGCCTACGGTGCGCAGAATCCTTACCAGGGGGCAAATGGTAACGTCAATTATTACCAATTCCAATCGAATACCCTGGCTAACCCGAACCTCGTTCCCGAGCATAGCTCCAAGTTCGAGGCGGGTGTGGAGTTCAAAATGCTCCATGAGCGCCTGGGAGGTGATGCTACCGTGTATACGCAGAATACCAATAACCAGATCCTTCCCTTTACCGTGCCCCAGGTTTCGGGTGTTCAGAGCGCCCTGATCAACTCAGGCCTGGTCCGCAACAGGGGGCTCGAACTGACCATATACGGAACGCCTCTTCAATCGAAGAATTTCTCGTGGATTTCCCGGTTCAATTATACCCTGAACCGGAACAAAGTATTGAGCCTGCCCTTTGGTACCAATTACCTGGATCTGGAGGATGAGGACGGTATCCGTACCGTCGCCGTCAAGGGCGGAGATTATGCGCTCCTGGTTGCCCGCTACGGGTACGCCCGGTATCAGGCCACGGATGCCAATGGAAAGAATATCAACAGCCCCCTGAACGGCCAACCCATCATCACCATGCTCGATGGTGCGGGGGGTACCTTCCCGGCGTATCAGAGAGCCCAGAACTACGGTACGAATCCCACTACCCAAGAGCCTGTCATTGGGTCTACCTTGCCCAAATTCCTGGCGAGTTGGTTGAACACCTTCAATTACAAGCGCTTTTCTCTGAACATTTTCCTGGATGCCAAATTCGGAGGCCTGGAATACTCCACCACCTATTTCTACGGCAGCCAGAACGGGAACCTGAAGAATACCTTGTTCGGACGGACCAAGGCCCTCGGCGGGATTTCGTATACACCCCTGCCCAACTCGGCATCCTTCTTCGGTACGGGTACCGCGCAGCGCCCTGATGGGATCGCCCTGACCGGGGTATTCCAACAAGGGACTTCCTCACAGGGCCAGGATGGTGCTTCGCACGATGTCAGCGGCATGACTTATGCGGCCGCACTGGCAAAAGGCTGGGTGCAACCGGTAGATGCTCCGGACTATTATATCGCCACGTATTCCTGGGCCTACGGGATCCGGGAAGCCGGAGTGTTCAAATCCTCGTGGGTGGCAGTGCGCCAAATCTCCCTGGGGTATGATTTGCCCTCCAACTGGGCTTCCAAGGCAAGGATGAACTACCTCAGGGCGGTTGTGAGCGTGCGGAATCCCTTTTACCTGTATAACAGCGCCCCGGATGGCATCAACCCGGATAACCTGAACGACTCGGGATCGGGAGCCGCCTTCGAACGCGGAGGTATTCCTTATGTACGGTCCTATGGGTTCTCCCTCAATGCTGGCTTTTAAAACTATTTCATTATGCGACAAACAAGATTCTATATACATTCTTTCGCTTTGCTGCTTGTCCTGGGGGGGTGCAGCAGGAGTAAATTCGCCCAGGACAATACCAACCCGGACGCTGTCCTTTCGGTCGCCCCGGAATACGAGCTGACCGCCGGCCAGTTGCCGATTTACAACAATTCCTACGAGGCCTTCTATGATTTTTATGAATACATCCGGCCCTGGACGCAATTGTGGGTTCCGGCGGGTGGGAACATAGGGGGCTTGGGAAACTTTACATCCATCGCCAACGGGAATAACCGGTATGGGAATTTCTATGTGAACGTCGGTCCTCCCCTCAAGGATGTGCAGCACCTCATCAACATTGCCCCTCCGGCCACCCAGGCCAAATACGTATACCTTGGCGCCATTGCCAATATCAACATGGTACAGTATGCTTTTTATGTTACGGATCCAAATGGGAGCATGCCCTATACCCAGGCCCTGGAGGCCAGGTACACGGATAACCTGACACCCGTTTGGAATGACCAGCAATCGCTGTTCGATACCCTGGACGCTCAATTGAAGGCCGACGTCGCGTTACTGGAAACACCTCAGACCACGCCACAAGACACCGGCGGGACCAATGAGATCGTATTCCAGGGGAGTACGCGCAAGTGGATCATGGCTGCCAACAGTTTGAGGCTGCGCATGGCAATGCGTTTAATGAAGCAGAATCCCTCCCAGTTGACCAGCATCGCCAACCAGGTCCTCGCGGATCCTGTGGGCCTGATCGACAATCCCTCCGACGAATGGGTATTCACGAGCGGCCCCAACTTTGAAAGCACCGACGGATCGAACAGCAATTACAATCCTATCGGGCACGATGGTAATCAGTGCCTGGAAATGAACGTGGTGAACTTCATGAATACGACGGGTGACCCCAGGCGGAGGGCCCTTCTCCAACCTTCGGGAATTACTTCCCAGGCTATGTTCGACTCCGCGCAAGCCCAGGGTCAGATCCCCGCGGGGGAAACCTGGGACGGGCTGACCTACCGGGGTCAATATGCAAACCCTGACGAAGGGAAGGTGGCGGAAAAGGCCTATTACTTCCGGACGCTGACTTTTTCATTCAACAATGTCCAGCAGCAAATCAACTATCCCTCCGTCATCCAGCCCTATATTTTATTCTCGGAGTACAACAACGGAAACGGATTAAACGTCTTCCCCGTGATCACTTACGCGGACGTATGCTTCATGCGTGCGGAGCTCATCCTGCGGGGGCTTTCCAACGACGGGGCCAGCGCACAGGCGTTGTACCAGGCAGGCATCACGGCTTCCCTCATGGACTTCGACGCCTGGGCTACTTTGGCACAAACACCCGGCTATACACCATTGGCCGCGGGTGAGGTCACCAGCTACCTGGCCGCTCCCGGGGTGGCATGGCAGGCGGGCAATGCCCTGGAACAAGTGCTGGACCAGGAATACATCAACCTGTACATGAACCCCAACGAGGCGTGGGCACAGATCAAGCGGACGGGATATCCCAGCGCGACGGGAAACATCATGCCCATAGAAGCCCTGACCTCAGGCGGAAATCCGGTGGTCATGCCCAGGAGGTACGAACCCATGTTCCCGCTGTTGGGCGACTTGAATTATAACAATGCCATCAATGCCATCGATGCGGAACTCGCATTGCCAGGCTTTGGGGCAGCAAATGATATTACCGGAAAAGTTTGGTGGGACGAATAACAATTGCAACAATGGCCGCGGCCCTGCTCTTTTGCAGGGCCGCCTTGGCCCAGGAGGGTTTCGCCTCGGTGGAAAAGATATTCCAGACTCGCTGCGCGACCTGCCATCGTCCCGGGGAAGCCGCCCCCTTTTCCCTGCTGACCTATGAAGATATAGTCAAACGGACCTCCTTTATCAAAAAGGTGATTATGTCCGGTTACATGCCGCCATGGAGGGCGGATGAGCACTTCAGAGATTATTCCAATGACCGGAGCCTAACGCCCGAAGAGAAGACTCAAATCCTTCGCTGGATAGATGCGGGGGCCCCCAAGGGGCCCCCGTCGGGGCTTTCGGGGGGCAGCATGGTGGCCACGGTTTATGGGCGCGCCCCGGACCTGACGTTGAAAATTGATTCTCCATTCCTGGTCCCGGGCGACGACGCCGAGCGTTTCATTGTATTTAAAATTCCATTCGAGCTACCCGAAGGGAAAAATGTAGAAGCGCTGGAATTTACCTGCAACAATAAAAAGATCATCCATCATATCAATTATGGATTTTATGATGTGCCCGATACGTCGATCCCAATAAGAGGGGGAGATCCGTTTATAGATGGAGACAAGCGGGGGCCACAACTCGCCGAATACGAGCCGCTAAAGAAAAATTTCGTGTATTACACGGGGTGGATTCCGGGCGCGTCGTATGAAAGCTATCCCGCCGGTTTCGGTTGGACAATCCCCAAACGGGGTGTGATGCTCCTGACGGTACACTACACCGCCCTGGGCGCGGAAGAACACTCGATGGTCGGCGTGAATATATTCTTAACCCCCAAGTCCATTACGCGACCTGTAAAGATCATCAGCCTGGGTTCAGGTGGGGTGGGGCAGGAGGATATACAGCCTCCCTTCGTGATTCTTGCAGGGCACGTCGACACTTTCCACCTGGAGGTCAAGACCCAGGAAGACCAATCGCTGTTGTACGTCTGGCCCCATATGCATTACCTGGGGAAGGAATTTACCGCCTATGCGGTATCTCCCAAGGGAGATACCATCCCCCTGGTGCATATTCCGCATTGGGATTTTCGCTGGCAGGAACTGTACCGTATGAAGCATTTGGTGTCGCTGCCCGCGGGATCCATCGTTCACGTCATCGGGGTTTATGACAACACGGCGGACAACCCATTTAATCCCAACAGTCCACCCCACCTCGTCATTTCTACCGGGAATATGGATTCGAAGAATGAAATGCTCACGCTACTGCTGATTTATGTTGCGCAGGAGACGGGCGATGAAAAATTGAAGTTATGAAGAAGGTCGCACTGGTTGCCGCGTTATTGACCGGCCTGCGAGCCGGGGCACAGTTACCGGCGGTGAAGACCCCGCTGACGGTCGTTGTCTTCCTTTCTCCCGAATGTCCCTTGTGCCAGGGTTACAGCCCGGTGTTGAATGCGCTTCAGGAAAAGTATGCGGGCGTTATTACGCTGGTAGGTGTTTTTCCAGGAAAGGCTTACGGGGATTCCACGTATGAGGCGTTCAGGAATAAATATCATATTGCATTCCGCCTGATGAAAGACAAGGACAAAGCCCTGGTGAAGCGGCTTGGCGCAACGACAACCCCGGAAGCGTTTTTACTGAAAGGCAACCAAACGCTCTACCAGGGCGCCATCGATGATAAGGTCGTCAGCCTGGGGCAAAACCGCCTACAAGTATCGAAACGGTTCCTGGAAGACGCCATCGCCGCCGCCGAAGCGGGCCGGCCAGCGCTGGTGAAGAAAACGGAACCGGTGGGATGCCTGATTAATAACCTGTAACCTTTCCCTAGTCCATGTTGTCCAAAGGCCACGCAAACAGCGTGGCTTTTTCAGCTACGCCCCCCGTGGAGGAATAGAACTTCAGGGCGTGTCCATCGGCGTCGTGCGCGGTGACGAAAATTTCATGGATGTCCTGCAAGCGGCAAAATTCGCGCAGGGCCATGATCAATGCGGTCCCAAGCCCTTCGCGTCGATGGTCTTCCCTGACCGCCAGGTCGTAAACGAAAAGCTCGGCCGTTTCAGAATGGTACATGGGAAGCAAGTACGCCGTCGCCCCTCCCCAGACCTGGCCGTCCCCGATTGCGGCAAAGGCCATGAAATGGGGGTCTTCCAGCAGTTTGCCGAGGTATTCGGGGGAGGCGTTTCGAGGTGTTCCGGCGTCAAAGGCGGTTTCGAACATCCGGGTTAGTTGGATGAACAGGTCCAGGTCAGGAGGGGTAAGGCGTTTGATCATAACCCAATAAAGATAAATAATTTATAAAACATAGTACTATGCAAAAAATAGTACTATATTGTATCCAAAAGTATCGCCATGAAAAATTTATTACTTCTGCTTTGCCTGCTCATCAGCTCGCGCCTTTTTGCACAAAAGGACATTATCCTACACAAGGACAGCCTGTTCTGGCAAGCCTACAATGCCGGGGATGCGAAAAGTATGATGGTCTTTATCGCGCCCGACGTGGAATTCTACCATGACAACGGGGGGATCACGCTAGGTCTCGCCAATCTGGAGGCCAGCCTGGAAAATGGTCTCTTCCACAACCTGGACAGCTTCCGTGTGCGGCGTGAAGTTGTTCCCGGCAGTGTCGAGGTATATCCCATGAGCGCCAAGGGGAAAATTTACGGAGCCATCATTAGCGGACGGCATTTATTTTACGATAAGATGGCCGGTAAACCCGAGTACCTGGCCGGGCAGGCCAGGTTTACACACTTATGGTTACTCAAGGACGGTGAATGGAAAATGACACGCATTCTGAGTTATGACCACAAGGCCGTTCCCTACGAAAACAAAAGAACGGCAATCGATTTGCCACAGGCGACCCTGCAGCGATACGTTGGCACGTATGTGGGTCCTCAAACGGGAACGGTCAATATCGTCGTTGACAGCGGCAAGCTGCAACTGAAGACGTCCAATGGATCCTTTGTTCTCTTTGCGGAAAAAGAAAATCTGTTCTTTTCCGGGGAAAGAGACCTCACCTTCGAATTCACCGGAGACGGTAAAATGATCGTAAGGGAAAACGGCGCCGTGGCGGAAACGCTCAGTGCTGCTCGATAACGGATAGGATATTTCCCCCGGGATCGGTAAACCAGGCAATGAGGGGACCACCTCCCCTGAAAATGCCCCTTGCGTCGGTCTTGATGGGATCGTCGTATTGCAGGAAACGCACCCCCGCTGCCGTCAACTGATCCACAGCCGATTCGATATCGGGGACGATAAAGTTCAAGACTGTGAAGGTGGCGGGGGTATGATTGGGCTTGGGATAGAGTAGGACCTCATTACTCTTTAGCTTCATGGAAATGCCGC
>CAZJDB010000049.1:0-32765 GCA_964544695.1 uncultured Chitinophagaceae bacterium | reverse complement strand
GCCCCTACATCGTCCTCGCAAGTCCCAGATTCGCCCACCACGGGCCTGTTGGTTGGGAAAATTTTACCTACCGCATTGCTTCTAACGTATTATACATCTCCGGTAGCGATAAACGCGGCACCGTTTACGGAGCCCTCGAATTATCGCGGCGCATGGGCGTTTCGCCGTGGTACTGGTGGGCCGATGTGCCCCCGCTGCATCGCGATTCGCTGATCGTGGCGCCCTTTGCCTCAGGCACGCCGGGTGTCAAATACCGCGGCATCTTCATCAACGACGAAGCCCCCGCCTTCTCGGGCTGGACGCGTGAAAAATTCGGGGGGGTGAACCACCTCGTGTATGAAAAGATGTTCGAACTCCTGCTGCGCTTCAAGGCCAACTACCTCTGGCCCGCCATGTGGGGGAACGCCTTCAACGACGACGATACCTTGAACCCCATCCTCGCGGACCGTTACGGGATCGTCATGGGGACCTCGCACCACGAGCCCATGCTGAGGGCCCAGCAGGAATGGAAGCGCTACGGCCACGGCCCCTGGAATTATGAAACCAACGCGGATACACTGCGCGCATTTTGGCGGCGCGGCATCCAAAACATGGACCACCACGAAAGCATCGTCACCATCGGCATGCGGGGGGACGGCGACAAGCCCATGAGCGAGGGCAGTAACATCGCCCTCCTGGAAAACATCGTGGCCGACCAGCGCAAGATCATCCATGACGTGACGGGCAAGGACCCTTCGGAAGTTCCCCAGGACTGGGCTCTGTACAAAGAAGTTCAGGATTATTATGATAAAGGGATGCGCGTCCCGGACGACGTCACCTTGCTATTATGCGACGACAACTGGGGAAACATCCGCCGCCTGCCTTCGCCCGGATCGCCTGCGCGCAAGGGCGGTTACGGCATTTATTACCACTTCGATTACGTGGGCGGCCCGCGGAATTATAAATGGCTCAACACGAATGCCATTGGCCGCGTCTATGAACAAATGCACCTGGCTTACGAAAACGACGTGCGCCAAATCTGGGTCGTGAACGTGGGGGACCTCAAGCCCATGGAATTTCCCATCAGCTTTTTCCTCGATTATGCCTGGGACCCCAACGCCTTCTCCGCCTCCCGCGTGCAGGACTATGCGCGCGCCTGGGCGGCCGAGCAATTCGGACCCGAGCACGCTACCGCGATCGGGTACCTCCTGTCTCAATACACGTTCCTGAATGCCCTCCGCAAGCCTGAATTGTTGTCCCCGGCTACTTATAGTCTCACCCATTATCGCGAATCGGAGCGCGTCACGGCACGCTATGACGAGCTTCGCACGCAGGCTTTGGCGCTGTATACGTCGATACCTGCGGTGCAAAGGGACGCCTACTATGAATTGACCCTTTTCCCTATACTTGCTTGTGCCAACCTGGGTGACCTGTATGCCAGCGCCGCGCGCAACCACCTCTACATTGCGCAGGGACGCGCGGCGGCGAATGACATGGCCGACAGCGTCGCGGCCCAATTTGGTCGTGACTCCTTACTTTCTAATACGTACAACCACGATGTGGCCGGAGGCAAATGGGATCACATGGCGGACCAGACGCATATCGGTTACACCTATTGGCAGGAGCCCCGGCGCAATTATATGCCCCGCGTCGGGCGGATTTCACTTGCGGCTGGGCCCTTGATGGGCGTCTCTGTCGAGGGATCGGAGGCATGGTGGGGTAACGGCGCCCCCGCGGTCCTTGTGGACACGCTCGGTGGCCCGCCCGTCGGTCACGCCCCCTTCCGTCCCGGCGATCCCAATGGATTTCAGGGACCCGAAGGTCAGCAGATTCCTGCCCCTGCTGGCCCTGATACCGCCGCCGCCGTTTTACCTTGGTTCAACGTCTATATTCCGCAGAGGCATTATATCGATGTGTTCAACCGGGGAAGCGGCGCGTTCACCTATACAGTTTCGGCTTCCGAACCCTGGGTGCGCCTCGATACGACTGCCCGCGATCGTATCTGGGTTTCCGTCGCGGAAGTCCCTCAGGGGGCGCACGAGGCGTCCGTGACCGTCACCCCCTCCACCGGTTCACCGGTAACCGTGCACCTTTGGGCACAGGGACCTCAGGACGGCGTACCTCGCAGCGGCTTCGTCGAAAACGACGGTGTCGTCTCCATGAATGCGGATCACTATTCTTCTTCCAAAGGCAGTGGCTGGACGCGCATCGACGGCGTGGGTAAGGAAGGCGCGGGGATGACGACGTTTCCGGTCACGGCTTCGCCACGGGGGGAGAGTCTTTCGTATGACTTTTACGTCTTCGATACAGGCACTGCGCGCGTGCTTTTCTATTGCTCTCCTACCCTTAGCGGCGCCGGACGCTTTGCGGTGTCGATCGATGGGGGCGCTCCGGTGACGCTCGCCCTGCCCGCCCAACAGGACGGTCCCGTGTGGAACAAAATGGTCGCCGACAACATCAGCATCGATACCCTGCCCTTTTTATTAACGCGCTTCGGAGCGCACAGCCTCTCCTTCATTGCCGTGGATCCCGGGGTGGTCCTGCAAAAACTGGTCGTGGACCTGGGTGGTCTGCGCCCTTCCTACCTGGGTCCTCCCGAAACACCCATGTGCGCAGGTCTGAAGGATTATTTCCGGGATGATTTCCCCATGGGCGTTTCGGTCATGCCGCACTCGCTGAGCGGTCCCGACTCGAGCCTGATCCTGGATCAATTCATCAGCGTCACCCCCGAGAATGTGATGAAGATGCGGCCCATCCATCCCTCGGAAGACCGCTACGATTTCACGCGCTCCGATTCGATCGTGGACTGGGCCGTGGCGCACCATTTCCGCGTGCGTGGGCACAACCTATGCTGGCATGAGAACGTGCCGGACTGGATGTTCAAGGCGGCGGACGGCAGCGGCGCGGCCACCAAAGAGGTCCTGTTGCAGCGCCTCCGCGATCACATCCATACAGTCGTCTCGCGGTACAAGGGCCGCGTCTACGCCTGGGACGTCGTCAACGAAGCCATCAGCGACGATCCTTCCCAATTCCTGCGAGTCGATCCCTGGTATACGATCTGCGGGGAAGACTATATCAAGGTAGCCTTCCGCGCGGCACACGAGGCCGATCCCGCCGCCAAATTATTCTATAACGATTACAACACCGAGCGCCCCGAAAAACGCGAACGCGTCTACCGGCTACTGCGCGAGCTGGTCACCGAGGGTGTCCCCATTACCGGCGTCGGCATCCAGGGCCATTGGACCCTCACCGAGCCCACCGCTTCCGAACTCCGCGCGACGATCGAGCGCTTTTCTTCCTTGGGTTTGGCGGTGCAGGTCACCGAGCTCGACGTATCCATTTATCCCTGGGAAAAGAATGTCCGGTCCCGCACCGAGTCGGACGACGATACCTACACGCCGGTCTTGCAGGCCCGGCAGGCAGCGCAGTACGATTCGATCTTTTCGGTACTCCGCGAATATGCTGCCGTCATCACCGGCGTCACCTTTTGGAACGTCACCGACCGGCATACGTGGCTTGACAACTATCCCGTGCCGGGTCGAAAGAACTATCCCCTTTTATTCGATACGAACGGGCTGCCCAAGGAGGCTTATTGGGAAGTGGTAGGGGATGCAAATTAAAAGGGGTGCGCCAAAAGCGCACCCTTCTGCCTATAATCTAATCAACTAATTTCTACCAATGATTCGCCGGAATTTTCGGGCTTCTTCAAAAATCTCGGCATCCTTTGCCTTAAGAAGGCCCAACGATCTTACGGATCTGGCTTCTATCCCCAATTCTTCTTTAATATATAACGCCAAGGCTGGAGACAGCTGAGCGTCTAATATTATTTCGTAAAACATAAATTATTTTATGCTGCGATCACTGGGTGGTCAAACTTTGTGCTGGCGTATCTTAATACTGCCTCGATATCTTCCTTTTCCAAATCAGGAAGTTCTTCTATAACCTGGGCTTGGGTTAGCCCGGATGCTAGCAGCTCCAAAACGTCGATGATGCGAATACGCATGCCCCTGATGCAAGGACGGCCCCCACACTGGTCTGGGTTAATTTAGTGGAACGCTGCGATAAAGCACATGCTCCCGCAACCAATGCCCCTCAGGCACATTCGGATGCATGAAGGTCCCTGCAGGGCTCATCCCGATGCGCTGCATCACCCGTTCCGAGGGTTTATTGTGGATGGAAGTGAAGGAAAAGATCGAAGGAAACCCCCAGCGGGAAAACCCCGCCGATAAACACGCCCGCGCCCCCTCGGTGGCGAACCCAAATCCCCACGCAAATGCAGCCAACCTCCACCCGATCTCCACGCACGGCGTAAATGAAGCCGAAAAACCCGGCACCGACAAGCCAATGAAGCCGATGAAGGCACCCGTATCGCGAACCTCGGCGGCGAACCACCCATAGCCCCGCTCGGTAATGGCATCCTGAATTCGCGAGAAATCGACCATACTTTCCTCACGCGTCCGGACGGTGGGAAAGTACCGCCGGACCAGGGGATCGGCGTTCATGGCCACCCAGGACTCCGCATCCGAAGGTAGCCAGTCCCTCAGCAACAGTCTTTCGGTCTCCAGGTAGACCATCAATGGAAGAGTAAGCGCTCGCGCATATGGTAATCGTTCACGTCGAAGTAGGAGGTGGTCCAGGCATCGGTGGTAGAAAGGTACACCTCCTGGGGCGATGCCGCGGAACCCGACGCGTGCGAGCCACCCGACGCCGACGACCCACCCGATGCATGCTCATCCAAAAACATGAAGTGATCGATCAAGTCGAGGGCTTCGATGGCGAAGGCCACGGCAATGTCCATGTCCTGGATTTCGATGAGGTTGTCCCCGTTTTGCTCTTCGCCGCCCAGGGCGAGGTTGGAGGAGCCGCACCAAACGACGGCGGAGGCGGTGTTGAAGCCGCAGACGACGAATTTGTCGTGGACCTGGTGGTCCATGCCGATGGAGGCTTCCTTATTGAAGGGCGGGGGCAGAAGCACCTTGGCGGGCTTGCCCGTGACGGCAAGGCCGGCGGGGTCGTTGGGTTTGTAAAGGCTGATGTTGTTCGTGGAGTCGGAGATCCCCGCGTTGTATATTTTCTGGTCCTTGTGCAGCGCTATGAGGGCCGGGATCAAAGTGCCGCCCGAGGTGGGTCCCGTATCCATGACGGCAAAGAGGACGCTGCTCGTTTCGGTGTCGACACGCTGGGTGATTTTGTTCAGGTTGGCCGCGGCTACGGTCGGGGAATGGGGCGCGAAGGTGACCGAAATGACAGGGCTCAGGGCAAAGCTGGCGGTGGAGCGGCCCGAGGCCACGAAGGCCTTTTCCGAAACTCGGTCGTTCCACATTTCGGCAAAGGTGTCGCTGTATATCTGGGCCACGGCGGGGTCATTGAACTGGACGACGTGGTTGGAGTTGACATACATGCCCGTCATGGAAAAGTTGGTGGAACCCGTGAGGACCTTCAGGCCTTTGCCATTCCGTTTGGCGATGAGTATCTTGTTATGCTGGTAGCGCGCAAAGTGTCCACGTTGCAGCCACGCCGACCCTGTTTTCACCTTATTGAACTGGACCTCGAATTCGTCTTCGGGTTTGGTGCCCGCGGCGTTGTGGTGGGTAGAGGAGTCGTCCACGATGAGGCTGATCCGGCCCTGCTGTGCCAGTTGCAAGAGTATTTTCAAAATATCGGGCTCGTCCAGGTCGTAGGCCAGCATGTTCAATACCTGCGTCTTGTCCTGGAGGACTTCATTCAAAAAACCAAAGATCATCGTCCTTGCCGTGAAGCCGGACCAGGCGTATTCCTGGGCGAAGGTATAGGATTGGCCCGCGTTGGTGGCCGCAATGGTGTTGGTATCCCAAAGCAACGAAGGATTATGTGGCTTTAGCAGCGCACCGGCTCCGAAGTGGTTTACGAAGGCCTGCGACTGGACGAAGCCGCGCGTAAAGCCGAGTTGCACGTTTCCCTTGACGAAGGGCTGTACAGGGATCGTCAGGGATACTGACAAAGACGGATCCAGGGGTTTGAGGACGCCGGGGGCGCTGAAGTAGCGGGGCGTGACCGCGTACGTATAGTTCCCGTAGGTCACGGAGCCGATCTGGTGAAAGTCCCCGGGGACGTGCACCCAACGGAATTTCTGGATGGGGGCGACGGCGGTACTTTGGGGGGCGTGCACGGCGGCCGCGCCTGGGGACGCGGGGGTGGCACCCGCTTGCGCGGCGGCGCCCGCCTTGGGAAACTGCAGATCATTGACCAGCACATACGTCTGCCCCCCGTGGGGGGTGTAGGCGATGGTGAATCCGGCCAGGTCCTTGGTCTGGTCCTGGGGAATGTCGAAGGCCAGGAGGGTCTTGGCGTCTCCGGGGTAGGCCTTTACGGAAAATCCGTCCTTTTGATTGGAAATGAACATGTGCGATATTACTAACTGCCGGGCGCACCGTCAAGGGGGGTATCCCCGGGGTAACTTTTTCATAACGTGAACATGGGCTAATCTACGAAAAAAGACGTAGATTAGCCCATGCTCAAACAATACCTACTGACCGCCCTTAGAACCTTCTGGCGCAACCGGGTCACGACCTTCATCAATATGACCGGCCTGATGATCGGGGTGTGCGCCGCCCTGGTCATTTTCCTGATCGTCCGGTACGACTTTAGTTTCGATCGTTTTGAACCAGGTCGGAAGCGGATTTACAGGGTCGTGACGGATATGACCTTTGCCGCGACGCACTTCCCCAATTCGGGGGTACCCGGGACCGTTCCACCGGTCATAGCCTCCGAGTTTACGGGGGTGGAAGTGGTGGCCCCCTTTTATGAATGCGGGCCCAATGTCAGTATCGGTACCGCACATTTCAAGCAGCAGGAGCACATCGCCTTTGTGGACCGGCACTTTTTCGATTTGGTTCCCTATCGCCTCCTGGCCGGTTCGACTACCCTGAAGGACCCTTACCAGGTAGTCCTGACCGAAAGCCGGGCGAAAGTTTATTTCCCGGGCCTGACCCCCGACAAAATGCTGGGCAAGGTGGTGACGTATGACGATACGGTGCATGCGCAGGTCACAGGTGTCGTGGCGGACCAGAAGGAAATTTCGGACTTCACGTACGTGGAATTCATTTCGTACACCACCCTTACGAATACATCGCTCAAGAATACATGGTCCAACGACTGGGGAAGCATCACGTCCAACCAGCAGTGCTTCATCCGTCTGGCCCCGGGGGTGAAACCCGCGGGTATCGAACGCCAGTTGGCGGCCATGCGCCTCAAATACGCCAAGGAAGACGCCAAGAACAATGACCATACTGTGCACCACCTGCAACCCCTGGCGGACGTCCATTTTAATAGTACCTACGGTTCGATGGGGCCCCGTACGGCGGATAAGACGGCCTTGTATGGGTTGCTGGCGACGGGTATCTTCCTCTTGTTGCTGGCCTGCATCAACTACGTCAACCTGACCACGGCCCAGGCCGCCCAAAGGGCCAAAGAGATCGGCATCCGGAAAACGATGGGAGGCACGCGGCGCCAGCTCGTGACCCAGTTCCTGGGGGAGACCTTTTGCATTACCCTGGTGGCCATGCTGATCGGGGCCGGGTTGACGCCCCTCCTCCTGAAAGCCTTTTCCGACTTTATTCCGGAGGGGGTCCGGTTCCGACCCTTTTCGGAGCCCATTATATTAGGGTTCCTGTTGGTGCTCACCCTGGTGGTGACGCTGCTGGCGGGGTTCTACCCTTCCCTTGTCCTGGCGGGGCTCAAACCCGTCCTGGTCCTAAAGAACCAGGCCTTTTCGGGAGGAAGCTCGCGGCGCGCGTGGTTGCGTAAAACGCTGACGGTATTCCAGTTCGTCATTGCCCAGGCCTTCGTACTGGGAACCCTGCTGGTAGCCAAACAAATCCGCTATTCCATCCATAAGGATTTGGGGTACCGGAAGGAAGCCATCGTATCCTTCAACATGCCCTGGAATTTCTACGGGCCCGTGGACCTCAAGCCTAAGCCCGTGCTCAATGAAATCGCCTCTTTGCCCGGCGTGGAAAGGGCCAGCCTCGCGCAGGCCGCCCCCGCCGCGGGCGGGTACAGCAGCACCATCATGACGTATTCTGAAGGGCCCAAGGAAATAAAAACGGACGTGCAGCTCAAGGACGGGGATTCCAATTATATCCCGCTCTTTGGGCTTCGCCTGCTCGCGGGGCGCAATATTCAAACGAGCGATACCCCGCGCGAATTCGTCATCAACGAAAAGTTTATGCACGCCCTGGGCTTCAACAAACCTCAGGACGCGATCGGCCATTTAATACACAGGAACAAGTCCCGCATCCCCATCGTAGGTGTCGTGGCCGATTTCCGCCAGTCCTCCGTGAAGACGCCCATCAAGCCGATCGCAATCGAAGGCGAATTGAAATACGCGCACACCATCCACGTGGCGCTCAGGCCCGAAAATCCCGAAGGGACCTCGTGGAAGGCAACCATAGATGGGATGAAAAAGGTGTTTTCGAAATTTTATCCGGGAGAGGAATTCAAGTATGAATTTTTCGATGAAAGCATCGCGAAGTTTTACAAGTCCGAACAGGATACCGAACATTTGCTGGCCTGGGCCACGGGGTTGACCATCCTCATTTCGTGCCTGGGGCTCCTGGGCCTGGTGATGTTCACCACGCGCATGCGCATCAAGGAAATCGGCATCCGCAAAGTCCTGGGCGCTTCTTCGACGCGCCTCGTCGCGCTGCTGTCCGGGGACTTCATCCGCCTCGTCGCATTGGCCTTTGTGATTGCCGTGCCCCTGGCCTGGTGGGGCGTCCACAGGTGGCTACAAAATTTCGACGACCGCACGCCGATCAGTTGGTGGGTATTCGCACTGGGAGGAATGATCACCCTCGTGACCGCGACGCTGACGTTGGGCTTCCAGACGATCCGCGCGGCGCGCGCCAATCCGGTGGAGAGCCTTCGTTCAGAGTAAAGCCTCCTCCAGCAAACCGTTGAGCGCCTTCGAGGTGGTGTTTCCGACGGCCTGTCCTTTTACGGTGACCACGATGTGTTCTTCCTGTATGAAAAGCTGGAGGCGGCCGCGGAAGGCCTGGGCTTCGTACATCTCCAGGAATTTCCTGAGCCTGCCGGGTCTTTCCTTCCGGCACACGCATTCCGTTCCGTCGTGGTATACGACGAGACGGATTCCTCCATCATATGGTTCCAATGATAAAGTATATGCCGGGGAAAGGGCTATAGCAGTCATGTAGTCCTAAGGTAAGCAAATTTTTATTTGTCTCCCGGATGGGGTTGTCCCTGGTGGCAGGTCGCGCACTGGATCACCATCAGGGAGTCCCCCAGCATTGCGGGGTGTACCCCGAAATACTTCTTGTTTATCCCGATCGTCATACGCATCATTCTTCTGGCTATCTCTTTTTCGGGTTTGGCATCGCTCGCATAATCAAAAGTGTGGCCGTCGCTGTTTCGCACGTGGCAGAAGGAACATGAAACTCCTAAGCCGTCCTGTACCTCATCAAACATCAGCTTGTTCAAGGCCGCCTCGGAAATGTTTTTGGGGAGGACTTTTAAATTTTTGAAAAGCGGACGGGGTTGCAGGCTTACTGGTGGCTGGGCGTGTGAACTCGCTGTCGCCGTGAAAAAGCAGCTCCGGCGAGTCCCCGCGTCCAGCCACCCGCCACCTGCCCGCGACGCTATGAAAGCTATAATTAGGGTTAGCGATATGACTGTTATTGCTGTTTTCATAAGGGCGTATCGGTGATGGCCAGGGCATGGTTGTGCTCTACGTAGTTTACGCTGGTCAGGCCTAACATACTTCTCAATTGCTCCGCAGGAACTTTCAGGGGGCCGGGGCCGGCGGCTTTGCCGGGTTGGGGTTGGGGGAAAGCGGTGGAGGTGGCGGTGTGGAAGGTGATATTGCCTTCTACTTTTTGCATTGTCTGGTGGATGTGACCATTCAATACGGTTACCGAACCGAAGCGTTTTAATAGATCCATTGCTCTGGCGCTGTCGCTGGTGCCCCAGCCCCAGTCGGGGTAGACGGACCAGAGGGGGACGTGGGCGTAGACTACGATGGGGGTGCTGTTGGTCTTTCCGCTCAGGTCGTCGGCGAGCCACTTGAGCTGGTCGTCGCCCAGGATGCCGAGGCCGCCTTCGGCCATGCCGACGACGTTGACGAGGCCCACGAAGTGGGTGCCCTGCCAGTCGAAGCTGTACCAGCCGTTACCTTTGGTATCCTTGCCGTAGCGCGCAAGGAATTGTTTGCCGTTATCGCCCAGGACGTCGTGTTCACCGGGGACGAAGAAGCGGCCTCCGACTTTGGCGCTTTGGAGGACCTGGTCCAGGGTGTCGAACTGTCCGGCCTGGGCCAGGTGGGACAGGTCGCCGGTGTGCAGGAGGAAAGCGGGGTTTTGGGGCATGGCGTTGATCTTGTCGATCGTAGCCTGCAAGGTGCCGACCACGTCCGGGTTGGCGGGTTTGTTGAAGCCGATGTGGCTGTCGCTGATCTGCACGAAGGTGAAATCGGAGCCGGGAAGGACCAATCCCTCCTTAAGGCGACCCGTGGCCCTGTCGATCATCTGGCTCATGCCGTAGGACTTCAGGACCCCTCCCTGCATCATCCAGAAAATGCCGGTCCCTACCCAGGCCATGCATTTGATGAATCCGGCCCTGTCGATGCCGTCTTCGTTGAGGTGGTTATCTTGTATCATGCTCCAAAGGAAAGACCGTTGGCAGTGCCCCGGACCGGGATTTACACGTATAAGGGGATTCGCTTGACGTAACATGCGCGCATGTTGGCGGGGTTGCCTAGCTTTGGGTCATGAACTGGAAAAAATTGGGTATACACGTAGCGCTGTGGGCGGGTTTATACGTGGTTTGGATTCTGCTTTTTCAAAATAGATCGCTCGTTTGGTCGCGCACCGTGACCACGGGCCTCTGCTACATCCTTTTTATTATGCTCAGTTACTACATCATTGTAGCCTGGGCGATTCCAAGGTTCCTTTATCGCCGCAACTATTTTGCCTTCGGTTTCCTTTTTTTGGCAGCCGTTGCATTGAGCGCACTTGGGAGGGTCCCCGTGGCCATGTACATGCACCGCGGTGAAAACCTGAGATGGGGACCCGTCTTCATCGAGTCCCTGCTGAACATCTTCATTTGGGTCCTTTGCCTGGTGTCGGGGAAGCTCATCCTGGACCGCATGCGCTTTCAGCACTACGTGGATACGATGGAAAAGGAGAAGTCCCAAACGGAGCTCGAATTCCTGAAGGCCCAGTTCAATCCGCACTTCCTGTTCAACTCCATCAATTCCATCTATGGGCACATCGACCGGAACAATGCCACGGCGCGGCAAATGCTCCTCACCTTTTCGGACATGCTGCGCTACCAGTTGTACGAGTGCAATTCGGAGGTCATCTCCATCGACAAGGAGCTGAACTATATCCGCAATTACATTACTTTGCAGCAATCGCGGAACGGGGACGGATTGCGGATACGCCTGGAGATCGGGGACTGCGTTTCGGGGTTTACCATCGTGCCCCTCCTGTTCATCGCCTTCATCGAAAACAGCTTCAAATACGTGAGCCACCACGAAAGAATGGAAAACAGGGTAGACATTTCTTTCAACAAACTAGACGCCGGGCTCCACTTCCGCGTATTCAATACGACGGAATCCAGGGCGCGGATCGAGCACCAGGGCATCGGGATCACCAACGCACGGCGAAGGCTGGAGCTGCTGTATCCCGACCACTACGAGTTGTGTATCCGCGAGCAGGAAAGCGATTATGAAGTGAACTTAATCCTACAAGTACCATGATCCTGAATTGTCTTATCGTAGACGACGAGCCCATGGCCCGAAAGGTCCTGGAAGAATACATCGAGGACACGCCCTTCCTGACCCTGACGGGTCAGGCCGAAAATCCCATGAAGGCGTCGGCGTTGATGCAGGAGGTGCCCGTGGACCTGCTGTTCCTGGACATCAACATGCCCAAGCTGAATGGGTTGGAATTCCTGCGCAGCCAACCCAGCCTTCCCCCGGTCATCCTGACCACGGCTTACGCGGCGTATGCCATCGAGGGTTTCGAACTCAGCGTCCTGGACTACCTGGTCAAGCCCTTTTCTTTCGAAAGATTTCTCAGGGCGGCGCACAAAGCGCGCGAATTCATCCACAAGCCCGCAGAGGACGCCTACTTCTTCGTGAAGTGGGAGGGGAAGATCGAAAAGGTGGGATACGACGAGGTGCTGTACATCGAGGCCATGCAGAATTATGTCGTCATCCACACAGAGACGAGGAAGATGATGGTTTACCTCACGATGAAGGGCCTTCTGGAGCAACTGCCATCGGATAGGTTCATCAAGGTGCACAAGTCCTATATCGTGCACCTGCCCAAGATCAAAAGCATCGATAACACAGACATACGAATTGGAACTACGACAATCCCAATAAGCCAGAATCTGTTCGAGGAGGTAATGCGCGTCATTGTCGGAAATAAATTGATCCGCCGCTAGGCGTCCGGCAGCGAGGCGTCGGTCGCTAAGGGGACACCAGCCATTCGTTCGGGTCGATCCCGTCCTCCATGGCCCGCCAGGCAGAATCAGTCAGCGGGCGTTCATACACATTCGAATCAAATACGGCCACCCGTTCATACCGCCATTGGTCTGCCATCGTGTAGCGGATGTACAAAAGGAAGAGCGAATCGGGGCGTCCCGCGGTAACGGTATCCCCCATGCGGATATTGATTTCGTCGATGCGGATGCGATCGGGGTCAGACAGGTGGGCCTCGAAAGCGCCGACCCCCAGGTTGTAGGCCCGTCGCTGCGTCTCATCGAGCCACATTCCGGTCTGGGCAAGCACGGTTTGGTTATGCATTGAATAATGAGGGCCGTGGTCGAAGGCCCCGTTAGCCCAAAGGAATACGCCCAGGGTCAGGGCAAATACGATGCTGACGGAAAAATGGGCGAGCCTGAGGTTGAATTCGGGCATTTTCGGCCTTCTCAGGAAAGCATTGGCAAAGAATCCGATCATCCAGCCCAGCGCCCAGACAAACGCGGCGACGCACAACCCCCACGCGAGGGCGACGGGCGCGCGCAGGTAAACCGCAAGGATCGTATACACCACGGTATTGACCAGGGCCACGAGCAGTGCCGCTTTGTAGGGTTTCATGCGCCTGAAGATACTATTTCGTATCTTCCCCGCCATGCCCGCCTTATTCTATGACCTTCCCGCCCTTTTGTTGGTCGGTTCAGGCGCCTCGGCCAGTGTGTATTGGAAAAAACTCACTCCATACGCTGGGATAGCCGGGGGGATTTGTGGTTGCTTCATTTACCTGGGAGACGGATACCGGGGCCTGATCCTGCTGGCCACCTTTTTCTTCCTGGGTACGGCGGCCACGGCCTGGAACAAGGATGAAAAAAGCCGCATGCCCCACCGCGAAAAGGATCCCGAAATGCGCTTACCCGGCCAGGTCCTGGCCAACGGCGGCGTGGCCGCGTTCTGCGGCCTCATCATGAGCCTGGCCCCCGCGCACAAGGCCTTGTGGGAGTTGATGATGGCGTCCAGCCTGGCTGCAGCCACGGCGGACACGCTGTCTTCCGAACTGGGCATCCTCTACGGCAGCCGACACTACAATATCCTCACCTGGAAACTGGACCATAACGGTTGGAACGGGGTGGTAAGCGTGGAGGGCTTCCTGCTTGGCCTCCTTGGATCGGGTACCATAGCCCTGGTGTATGCCCTGGACAACAACACAGGAATCCGCTGGCTGATCGTCATCCTCGCGGGCACGCTGGGGAACCTGGCGGACTCCTACCTGGGGGCGACCCTGGAGCGCAAACACTGGTTGGGGAACGACGGGGTGAACCTGGCGTGTAGCCTGACGGGCGCGCTTACTGCGCTGATCTTCGGACTCCTATAGCTTTTCGAAGGCCTTCAGGAAGTCCTCCTTTTTCCGGCGCGCCACGTCGAGGACCCGCCCGTTGGTCATCACTACCTGTCCCCCTTCCCCTTTGAGGTAACGCGATACCTTGTACTTGTTGATGATGTAGGAATGGTGGATGCGGATGAAGATCACCCCGGGCAGGATATCCTCGAAATCTTTCATGGTCTTGGATACCGTGATCTTCTGTCCATCCTGGAGGGTGATGATGGTATAGTTGCTGTCGGCTTCCAGGTAGAGGATGGCGTCCGTGTCGATGAATTGCAGTCCGTCCATCGAAGGGATGGCGATCCGCTTCAGGACTTTGTTTCCCGCCAGGAGGTTGTGCAACAGCGTTTCGATACGTCCCGTGGTCACCGGGGCATCCTTCTTCCGCCGTACGCGTTCCACGGCGGCTTTCAGCTCTTCCACCTCGACGGGCTTCACGAGGTAGTCCAGGGCGCTGATCCGGATGGCCTCGATGGCGTAGTGGTCGTAGGCCGTGGTGAACACGAGTTCGAAATCCCGGTACTTCAGTTGCTGGAGCATCACGAAGCCGTTCATGCGGGGCATTTCCACGTCCAGGAAAACGACGTCGGGGTGCCGGGCCTCTATCGTTTGGATTCCTTCCTCCGCCGAGGCGCATTCCCCCACGAGGTCCACGTCGGGACAGTTCCTGGCCAGTTTGGTCTTGAGGGCATTGAGGCTGCTGGACTCGTCGTCTACGATTACCGCGGTCATAGTTCGTTTTTATAGTTCAACCAGATTTCGACGCGGGTGCCGCGGGGCTCCCCCGAGTCGGTGTACAGGTCCCGGATCAATAAACCGTTCTTTTTGCCGTCATTGAAGTGGGCGATCCTTTCAGAGGTGATCGCGAGGCCCATCGACTGGTGTCCCGGTTTGTTGAGTTGCTTATAAGCCGCCGCTTTTTCCCGCCCTACTCCATTGTCCTCCACCGAATACCGGATGCAACCATCCACCAGGGCGGCCCCGATGTGCAGCCGCTTGTCCCCGTCCAGCTTGTTCAACAAGCCGTGATGGATGGCATTTTCCACGAAGGGCTGCAAGATCATCGGGGGAACCTTGTAATCTCCCTGCAGGAGTTTTTCCTCCACGTCGAGGTGGTAGCGGAATTGCTTGTCCAGCCTCAGGGCTTCCATGTCCAGGTAGAGACGCAGGGCTTCCAGGTCCTTCCAGCAGGGCGTCGTTTCCTTCTTGGAGTTTTCGAGGATGGCCCGGATCAGGCGCGCGAATTTGGCCAGGTACCTCGTGGCCTTTTCCTTTTGATCGTCCTGGATCAGGTTGTCGATGGAGTTCAGGCAATTGAAGATGAAGTGAGGGTTCATTTGGGCCCGCAGGGCTTGCATCTCGCTGCGGGCAATCTTCTGGCGCAGGTTGGCCTCCTTGCGGATGTTCCGGATGATCATCCACGCCACGCCCCCCACCACTGCCGCGAAGACCAACAGTCCCAGGGCCCGGAACCACGCCGTTTGATAATAGTGGGGGAGGACGACCAGGGACAGGGTATCGGAGGAGGTATACATGTTACCGAACTTATCTCCTCCCCTCACCGCGAGGCGGTAGTTCCCCGGGGAAAGGCCGCTGATATTCAAGTGCCCGTTGGCAATGCGCTCGAAGCCGCCCATGAGGGGCTCCAGGCGGTAGTAATATTGGTCGGGGCTGACGTCCTGGTAGTGCAGGACGGCAAAGTCGATATTCACGGTGTTTTCCCCGGGTTGCAGGAGCAGCCTTTTGGGGGAGTGGTTGTTGAGGGGAAAAGCGACATCCCTCGACCCGGCCATGGCCTCGGTAATCACGGCGGGCTTGTCCCGGATACCCGCCGTTACCTTGGAGGGATAGAAGCGGATGACCGCGTTTTGCATCCCGCACAGGATGTTCCCCTGGGGATCGATGCTTAGGAATCCTTCATAATTCCCGGAGGGCAACCCATCCCGGGTCCCGAAGCGCACCCAGCGGTCACCCGCGCGTTCGTAGCACCAAATGCCAGAATAGCCGTTCACCCACGCATTGTGGAAATCATCGAAGGCGATGCGCAAGGTCTCCCCCATCTGGCCCCCTGCGGAATAAAAGCGGTCCATCGTCCCCGTGGCGGGCTGGTAGCGGCAAACCCCCGAACGGCTGCAAATCCACAGGGACCCATCCGCATCTTCGGCCATGCCATAGAGATTTCCCACTGGTAATGCGTGACGCAGGAAGCGGTCTCCGGCGGAGTCGTACTCCAGAAGGATCCCGTCGTTGGCCGTCAGGTAAATGCGTCCGCTGCGCGTCCGCATCAGCCAGTTCAGGTTTTGGGGCAGGATGCCCCGGTTCGAATACCATCGAACGAAGGCCCGCTTTCGAATATCGAACACCAACAGCCCGTGGGTGGACGTCCGGACCCATAGCGTATGATCCCCCACGGGCAGGATATTTCGGCAATCCGCATCGATCCCATAGTTTACGGGGAAATAACAGTGCGTCCCCCCGGCGCCGTGCACCACCAATCCGGAATCCGTACTAAAATAGCGCTCCCCGCCCACGACGCAGGTCGCATAAAACGAACACGTCGGGTTGGGGGAATTCCCTCCCCAGGGAAAAAGGGTTCGGTACCAGGCCAGGGGGTGGAAATCGGAAGGCGCTACCACGTAGGTACCCACCCCGCGCACATTGACCAACCAGGTGCTGTCCATTTCCCCGAACCCGAAGGCCAGCCCGTTGAGCCCCCCTACGCTGGGCAAGGGATACACGTCCAGGATTTTCCGGCCCGAGGGGATGAGGTTGATCCCCTGGTCCGAACACACCCACAACGCGCCCGTATGGTCCACGAAGGCGCTGGTGAACAGCCAGCCCCAAAGGGACTGGCCAAAGTATTTGCGGTAACGCAGGTCGACGGGATCCATCAGGTACAAACCCGTATTTTCCTCGGGGATGACCAGCCACTTTTTCCCGTCCTTGGTCCATGGGATGGGCTGACGGAAAATGCCCACGTTCAGTCCCGGCATGGCCTTGATCGTCTTTTGCCCCGGGTCGAATTGCCACAAGCCCCGCCCCCAGGCCGTCAGCCAGTATCTGCCCTCTTCGCTTTCGTTGAGGTAGGTGATGTAATGTCCGCCAAGTTCTTTGGAAAAATCAAGCGTGTCCCGGGCCTTTGCGGTTCCCGGATCCAGGTGGAACAACCGGTTGAATTGGAAGCTCCACAGCCCCTTCCCGGGGTCCCGGTATATCCCCCCGTATCCGTGGAAGGACAGGGGGATCAGGTTCATATCGCTTCCGACGCGGTACCATTCATCGGCGTTGGCCATGATCCACATCTCGCCCTCTGCGGTTTCGTACACCAGGGGATGGTCGGCAACCGCGCGGAGGCGACGGGGACCGGGCTCCCGCGCGGAATAGGTGTACCAACGGTTGCTGTCGGGCAGGAAACAACTGATGCCCAGGCTGGTCGTGATCCACAGCCTTCCCTGCCGGTCACAGTGAATGTCCTGGATCTCATTCCCGGGCAGCGAATTCAGGTCCTTTTCGTCGTGGAAGTATTGCTTGAAGCGATACCCGTCGTAGCGGTTCAGGCCGTTGTAGGTCCCGATCCAAATGAAGCCCTGGTGGTCTTCCGCCACGCACCTCGTCATGTCGCTGCTGAGGCCGTCCAGGGAAGTGATGTGCGTAAAGTTGAGGGCCGGGAAGGGTTGACCCCTGGCCAGGGTCGCGCTCAACAGACAGCATATCGACAGGACGCGTTTCACTTCGCTTTCTTGAACAGGAAGTCGGACGTATTGTGCCAGCTCATTTTCCCCGCGGCGCCTATGTGGTTCGCATAGTCGGTAACCCGCAGGCTATCGTTGTACGTATACAGGTCCAGCGTATTGGTTTCCCCGGGTACCTTGAAGACGGCCCTGCAATGGCCCGGTGCTATAAACTGGAGCCGGGTGTGCTTCCAGTCGCAATCCTGAGGCAGGCACTTGCGCCAGGCGTGTACATCTAGTGGGTCCTGGATCAACAGGCGCGTGAGGCCCCTGGTCTTGGGATCGGTGTTGCACCAGTCTCCCAGCATTTGGGCCTGGGTTTGGGTAGAGTCGGATTGGGCCCTTCCCTTCGCACACGCCAGGAGGAGCAGGGCCGGTAATAACAAGCGTTTCATACCAGAAGATAGGTAACTTTGTGCATGTCCCAAAACGAAAAGATCACCTCCGACTTCCTTTCCATGGTGGACACTTACCTGGAGGACCTGCGCCAGGGGCGGGCGGACCAGCGCCTTTCGACGGCCGACTTCGGACGCAGGCTCTTCATCCATCCCCGCCACCTCACCAATACGGTCAAGCTGGTCACGGGGAAATCACCTTGCGACTTCATCGAGGAACGCCTTGCGGAGGAGGCGCAACGGATGCTCCGGGAAACTTCTCTTTCGGTCGCGGACATCGGCGCCCGCCTGGCTTATCCCGATCCCAGCAACTTCACCAAATTTTTCAAAATCATGACGGGGATGACGCCGCGGCAATACCGGGCGCTTTCGACCCGGCCGGATTAAATTCTGAAGCATACACCATTTTTTTCGGCATGCGCGGTTCTAATTTTGTGTCATGACAAACACAACTAAGATCGCCCTGATCACCGGCGGCAGCCGCGGGTTGGGCAGAGACATGGCCCTTACGATGGCCAAAAAGGGGACGGATATACTACTGACGTATCATAGCCGCGCCGGGGAGGCTTCCAGCGTGGTAGACGAGATTCGGGGCATGGGCCGGAAGGCCACAGCCTTGCAACTGGATGCGGGGGAGGTGGCGGGATTTCCTGAATTCTTCGACGCCCTTCCGGGGCTACTTCAGCAGACGTTCGGACAGGCGCGCTTTCAATACCTGGTGAACAATGGCGGTACCGGGCTCAACGCTTCCTTCATGGAAACGAAGGAAGTCGACTTCGACTCCATGATCAATATCCATGTCAAGGGCGTATTCTTCTTCTCCCAACAGGCTTTGGCCCATATGGAAGACGGGGGCGCCATCGTCAACGTTTCAAGCGGCCTCGCCCGATTCACGTCCCCCAACCGCGCGGCGTACGGTTCCGCAAAGAGCGCGGTGGAAACGCTTTCGAGGTACATGGCCATGGAACTGGGGCCGCGGCGCATCCGCGTCAATGTCGTGGCCCCCGGAGCCATCGCGACAGACTTCAGCGGAGGGATCGTCAGGGACAATCCCCAGGTCAACGCGGCGATCGCGGCCCAAACCGCCCTGGGGCGCGTGGGACTGCCCACCGACATCGGGAGCGTAGTTGCCTTTTTGTGCAGCGACGATGCGGGGTGGGTAACGGGGCAGCGGATCGAAGCTTCGGGCGGAATGCATCTGTAGCAACCGGCCGCGGGGGGGAGCCCGGCGATTGCGGCGGCGGCCGGCGGCGGATTATTCGTTATTTTCGGTTATGAAGTTGGCCATTTTTCTTTTTACACTGTCGCTGACCGCGCAGGCGACTGCCCAGGGCATCTTTCAGGCCCATACCGACGTGGGCAATCCAAAATACGTCGGCACCACGACATACGATTCCAGCGACCAAAGTTATAGCCTCCTGGGGTCGGGGTATAACGTCTGGTTCAACCGCGACGAGTGCCAGTTCGTATATCGCAAGATCGGAGGGGACTTCATGGTCACCGCCGATTTTGCATTCGCCGGGGATACAGCAGGGGCCAACAACCACCGGAAGGTGGGCTGGATGATCCGCGCCTCGACCCAGGCCGATGACGTTTCGATCAACGGGTGCAAGCACCTGGACGGGCTCACGGCCTTCCAGTGGAGGGAAATGCGGGGCGCCTATATGCAGGACCCCCAGGGCGAAATCTTCTATCCCAAAGCGGGCGGTCAAACGATCCGCCTTCAGCGCATAGGCAAGACCGTTAGCATGTGGGTGGCCCACCCGGGAGAGCCCTTGCAATGCGTGGGGTCGCACGACATGCCCGATCTGCCGGATACGGTCCTGGTGGGGCTCTTCGTGTGTTCCCACGATTCCAATTCGGTGGCCCCGGCCAGGGCCTGGAACGTCCGCATCGATCAACCCGTGTCCGAGGCCTGGTATCCCAATCCCCAGGTGGCGAAAATGCATCCGCCTACCAAGGCGATCCTGGGTTCCCGGATCGAAGTGATGGACGTGGCCACGGGTCTCCGGCGGGTCATATACAGCACCGCGGGGCGTGCGGAGGCGCCGGCATGGAGTCGCGACGGGTCGAAAATTTATTTCACCGAAAACGGAGCCATGTACGCGATGGACGCCCACAGCGGCAGTCCGGAGCGCAGCGCGGCGCAAATGCCCCTGGACTACCCGGGAGACGGGAAGTATGCATACTACACGACGAATGTCACCGGGACAATGCAAGTATGGCGGATTCATGACAAAGGCCACGAACAACTTACCTTCGACGCATACCACAACTGGTTTCCGCACCTCTCCCCCGACGGAAAATGGATTATATTCTTGTCCTATGCCTGGGACACCAACCCCGGAGTCGCGATGCGGTACCAGCCCGTCATGTTGAGGATGATGCCCGCAGGAGGAGGGGCGCCCCGGACGATCGCGTATCTCTATGGAGGGGCCGGAACACTCGACGCCCCATGCTGGTCTCCCGATGGAAAGGAGATCGTATTCATGAGCAACTCGGGGCCTTATTAGAATATTCTAACAGCCTGTTAGCGGAATCTAATCAGCCTGGGTAGGCTGCGGGAATACCTTTGCCAAAAATAACCGAAGGCTTATGAATATATTGCTCGTTGAAGATGAGCAAAATATTGCCAATTTCATCAAGAAGGGTTTCAACGAGCAGTTTTATTACGTGGACCTGGCATCCGAGGGTTTAGCGGGAGAAAGGCTGGCTTTGGAAAATGTGTACGACATCATTATCCTTGATATTATCATCCCCCATATCAATGGCATCGAGCTATGCCGCAGGATCCGGCAGCACAATGCAGACGTCCCCATTCTGCTGCTGACCGCGCTCGGCTCCACGGAAAACAAGGTCCTGGGCTTTGAAGCCGGGGCGGATGATTACCTGGTTAAGCCCTTCCATTTCGAGGAACTCCTGGTGAGGGTGAATGCCTTGTGCCGGAGACCCAAAAGGATGCCCCACGAGATGGTATTGAAGGTGGGGGACCTGGAATTGAATGTGTATGAGAAAATGGCCAGGCGGGGAAATACAAATATCTTCCTGACGGCCAGGGAATTTGCCCTGCTGGAATTCCTGATGTTGCATCGGAACCAGGTGTTGTCCCGCACCTATATCGCGGAATCGGTCTGGGGAACGAACCAGGACAGGGGTACCAATATCATCGATGTGTATATCAATTACTTGCGCGCCAAAATTGACAAGGGCTTCTCCAAACCACTGATACACACGATCATAGGAATGGGCTACATGCTCAGGGAGGATTAGAGCCGGATTAGAACGACATTAGAATGGGATTAGAATAGTAAACACAGTAAATTATAATTGATTTACTATCTTTACTGCAACAATCCGATCTTATGAAGAATTATACGCTGGCGTTATTGCTATGCATCATCGGGCTTCGCGTCCCTGCACAACTCGCCTTTTCCTTTAAAGACGCTCCCAAGGAAATCAGTCTGAATGTGGGTCCTTCTTTCTTCCTGGGAGACCTGGGCGGAAACTTCGATACCCGCAAGGGGTTCATTGCGGATTTGAACCTTCCGGCCACCCGGTATTTTGCAGGCCTGACGGGAACCATTTTTCCGGCGCCCTGGCTGGGTATCCGGGGTGGGTTGAATGTGGGCGAGCTCTATGGCAGTGATGCGCTATCCACCTCGGCGAACGACGGGCGCAGGGAAAGGAACCTGGATTTCCGCACGACGATCTTTGAAGGATACGTGGGCCTGGAAATCTATCCCCTCGACCTGCTCCTGCAGGCACTGGATGACCAGCCCAGGATGCATCCCTATTTTGTAGCGGGCGCAGGGATGTTTCATTTTAACCCCAAGGGTACCTATACCAATCCGGTCACGGGCCAAACTACCTGGATAGCCCTGCGTCCGCTGCACACGGAAGGCGAAGGCTGGGGGCCCGGGTTTCCCAGTGAATACAATTTATGGCAACCCAATATCCCGGCGGGCATCGGGCTCAAATACGACCTTTCCGATAGGGTTTCCCTGAGTGGGGAGCTGCTCTACCGTTTTGTCTTCACGGGCTATATAGACGACGTGCACGGCAGCTTTGTGCAGGATACCAACCTGTTTTACCAGCACCTGCCGGCTTCGGTGGCGCCCATTGCGGTGGCTATGGCCAATAAGAGTGGCCTCCCTGTCAGCGACTTTTCCACGAGGGGGGACCCCACCCGCACGAATGCTTATTTTTCCATGGTCATAGGTCTCCATATCCGCTTCGGGGAATCCGATTCATGGCTGGGTCGGGCGTCTTCCCAGGTGCGGTGTCCGACACGATGGTAAATTGGTATCTTTAGGAACTATGTTCCAAAATTACCTTAAGGTCGCCTGGCGCAACCTCCTGAAGAACAAAACGCAATCGGTCATCAACATGGCCGGCCTTTCGGTGGGCATGGCGGTGACCCTGCTGATCGGGTTGTGGATCTACGACGAGGTCACTTTCGATGCGCAGAATCCCGGGTACGGGAGGATCGCAAAAGTCATCCAGAACGTTTCGATGAATGGTGAAATCCAAACCTGGAACTCCACGCCCTACCCCCTGGCAAATGACCTGAGAGAACATTACGGGTCGGACTTCACGCGGGTCGTGCTGAGCACGGGCATCGGTACGAACATGCTGGGGTATGCCGATAAAAAGATAAATGTCAAGGGGTCGTTTTTCGAACCGGCGGGCGCGGATTTGCTCGACCTCCATATGCTTTCCGGTACGCGCGGCGATCTGGCGGGACCGCATCCTATTTTCCTGTCGGCATCCACTGCCAAGGCCTTTTTTGGGGACGTGGATCCCATGGGGAAGACGCTGCGCGTGGACAACAATTATGACGTGCGCGTGGCGGGTGTGTATGAGGACTTGCCCCGCAATTCTTCGTTTGCAGACCTGGGGTTCGTTAGTTCATGGCAAACCTATTACGAGACTACCCAGTGGATCAAAACGATCCAGGATCCCTGGCGTCCCAATGCTTTCGACACTTATGTTCAATTGGGGGAACACGCCGATGTCGCGGCGGTGAATGCGAAAATCCGGGATGCCAAGCTGCGGATGGTCAATCCCCGCCTGGCCAGGATGAAGCCTCAACTGTTCCTCTACCCCATGAGTCAATGGTACCTCCACAGCGATTTCAAGGATGGGCATAATACGGGGGGGCGGATCCAATACGTATGGATGTTCGGCATCATTGGGTTGTTCGTCCTGTTGCTGGCCTGCATCAATTTCATGAACATGAGCACCGCGCGTTCCGAAAAGCGCGCGCGTGAGGTGGGCATCCGCAAGGCCATCGGTTCCGAACGGGGGCAGTTGATCTACCAGTTCTTCAGTGAGTCCATCCTGGTCACGCTGATGTCCTTTTTGCTGGCGCTGGCCTGGGTGCAATTGAGCCTGCCCGCATTCAACGAAGTCTCTTCCAAGAGTATGTCGATCCCGTGGGGACACCCCCTGTTCTGGGTCATCAGCCTGGGCGCCTGCCTGATCACGGGGCTGCTGGCAGGCAGTTACCCCGCCCTCTACCTCTCGTCCTTTCGGCCCATCAAAGTATTGAAAGGGGGATTCAAGGCCGGCCCACGTGCGGCGCTGCCCAGGAAAATCCTGGTGGTGTTGCAGTTCACGGTATCGGTGGTCCTCATCATCGGTACGCTCGTCGTTTACCTGCAAATCCAGTTCGCCCGGAACCGCCCCATCGGGTTCAACCGAAGCGGGTTGGTCAGCGTGGTAACGGGTACCCCTGATGTATTCAAGCACCTGGACGCCTTCCGCCAGGATTTGTTGAACGACGGCTCGATCCAGTCCCTGGCCGAAGGGGACGGAGGGCCTATCGGCATTTACGGCAGCACGAGCGGCATCAACTGGCCCGGTAAGGACCCCAATCAAACGCCCGTGGTCATCAACATGAACGTGTCGCGCGACTACGGAAAAACGGTCGCCTGGCAGGTGATCGAGGGGCGCGATTTTTCCAAAGACTTCCCGAGCGATACGAGCGCCCTGGTGGTCAACGAAGCGGCGGTGCACCTGATGGGGCTGCGTCACCCGATAGGCGTAACCATCACTTCCGAAAACCAGCCCTTCCGGATCATTGGCGTAGTGAACGATATCGTGGCGGGATCCCCGTACGAGGAAGTGCAGCCAAGCGTGTATTTCCTTTCCGACAGCGCCCTGAGCGCGGTGGTCCTGCGCCTGAACCCCAACCAGTCCGCCGCCACATCCATCGCCGCCATCGGACAGGTTTTTAAAAAATACGACCCGAACGAACCCTTTAGCTTCACCTTCACCGATGACGATTACGCCCAAAAGTTCGATAGCGAGCAGCGCATCGGGAGACTCGCGGGCTTTTTCGCTTCCCTGGCCATCTTCATTTGTTGCCTGGGCCTCTTCGGCATGTCCGCTTTCATGGCGGAGCAGCGCACCAAGGAAATCGGCGTCCGGAAGGTCCTGGGCGCTTCCGTCGCGAACCTGTGGGGCCTCCTGTCCAGGGATTTCATCTTCCTCGTTTTTCTCTCCCTGTGCATCGCCGTTCCCCTGGCATGGGTGTTCATGCATCGCTGGCTGCAGCACTATACGTACCATGCTTCTCTGACGTGGTGGTCCTTCGCGCTGCCCTGCATCGGAGCCCTGGCGATCACGATGGTTACCGTCAGTTTCCAGTCGGTCAGGGCGGCCATGGCCAATCCCATAAAAAGCCTGAGAACCGAATAGTATGAAACGCAAATTCTGGCTATACATCGCCTCCGTCCTCCTCATCATCCTGGGACTGCTTCGGGGGATCGGGGGTTTCTTCCTCCTCGTGTATGGAAAAAATACCCAACTCGACCAGCCCATCACCGCCTCCGCCACGCAGATACGCCTGGTGGGCCTTGCCCTGATCCTTGTTTTTTTCCTGGCTATCCTTTCCTCCCTGCTGGTCATAGCATACCGCAGCCGGGTGGGTTGGGTCCTGAGTTGGATTTCGCTGATCCTGTTCGTGGCGGTGGGGATCGTCAGCGGGTACGTCATGTTCGCCCATCCCCTGATCCAGGATCAGGTCATTAATTTTTCCCTGGCCATCCTGATAGGCCTGTTTTTCGAGTTGGGAAAGAAAGCATTGGATTAGCCAGCCCTCGGGCCTCCCGAACCGCTGCCCGGCGCGGCCTCCAAACCGCTGCCCGGCGCGGGTAAGAAAATTTTCTTATCTTTTCTTGGCGACCTAAGAATATTTTCTTAGGTTCGGGGTATGAAATCCTCCAAATTTCCGCAGGAACCCACCAAATCGGAGCTGGAAATCCTCCAGGTCCTTTGGGTATTGGGCCCCTCCAGTGCGCGCCAGGTGAACGACCACATCAACCTGCACAAGCGGGAGGTCATCTATATGTCCACCCTGAAACTGATGCAGATCATGGTGGAAAAAGGCTTCCTCGAAAAGGATGAAAGCCGCATGACGCATATTTACCGCGCCCTGGCCGAGGAAAAAAAGACGAAGTCGCAGTTGTTGGATAAAATGGTGGATACCCTGTTCAACGGGTCGGCGGGGAGTTTGATGATGCATTTACTGGATGGGCGCAAGCTGACTCCATCGGAAATCGAAGAGTACAAAGCGTTGCTAAAAAAACTTAAGTAGCCATGGAAAAAGCCCTTTTCTGGACCCTCGTCCATTCCCTGTGGGTGGGACTGGCCGCCGCCGCCCTCGCCGGTCTCGTGATCCTGGCGACGAAACGCTCTTCTTCTTCGGCCCGGTACTACGGGTTGTGCGGGATCCTTTTCGGATTCTTCGGCATCATGATCTTCATTTTTTGCAAGCAGTGGCATGTGAACGTCACGCCGAAATTCATAGGGATCGTCCATAGTATTCCCTCCATCTGGATCACAAATCCATCCACGGCACCAAGTCTCTATTGCAGGATCGTCTACTCCCTGGATCAAACTTCGGGCTGGGCCTGCCTCCTTTGGATGTTGTGCTTTTCGTTCAAGACCATCCGTTTGTCGCGGGAGTTGTATTATATACGCAGGCTCCGCAGGGAGCGCATTCTACCCATCGGCGCCGAATGGGAGGTCAAGGTTTGGGTATTCCGTCAACAACTGGGCATCCAAAAGGCCGTTTCCATTTTCGAGTCGGCTCTGGTCAAGATCCCCGTGACCCTGGGCTACCTGAAACCCGTCATCTTATTACCCCTGGGACTGATCACCCAACTGCCTCCCGAACAGGTCGACGCCATCCTGTGGCACGAGCTGGCGCATATCCGTCGCCGTGACTACCTCGTCAATATCTTCCAAAGCGCGATCGAAGCCCTCTTTTTCTTCAACCCCGCCGTACTGTGGATATCCACCCTGATCAGGGAAGAAAGGGAAAGCTGCTGCGACGACATCGTGCTGGGACAGGTTTACCGGAAGCGCAGCTACCTGGAAGCCCTCCTGGCCTTTCAATATTCGGGGGCCACGGGATTGTCTTTAGGGCTCGGAGACCGTCCGCATCAATTAATCCGGCGCCTGAAGCGAATGGTATATCAGGAAAATCGCGTCTTGAGCGGGATGGAGCGCTTCGCGCTGCTGGCGGGGATCCTGGTATTGTCGGCTTTTACGATGTTGCATCCGCCTTCGAAGAGCGTATTGATCAATGTGGCGCACCGCGATACGGTTCCGGCGGGGCGGTATGCTATGCAGGTGGACAGCGTGCCCTATGTGCCATCCAAGATGCGGAAGGAAGGGCAGCCGGGGGTGATATTGAAGGACACGGTTAAGGTAATGACGAAGGACACGTTGAAAGTGATGACCTATAACCATGTGGATGTGATGTCGAAGGTCGATGACCCCTTCGGGGAGAAGGCAAAAGGCCGCGAGGATATGAAATCTGCTGATCTTGACCGCGAGCGGGCGAAGGCCGACATGGCTGGAGCCCGCCTGGAGTTGAAGTCCGACATGGATGGAGCCCACCTGGAGTTGAAATCTAACAGGGATGAAGTGCACATGGACTCGAAGTCCAACATGGATGAAGTGCACATGGACTCGAAGTCCAACACGGATGAAGTGCACATGGACTCGAAGTCCGACGTCCATCCCGAACCCAATCCGCCGAAATTGCCCCCCCTTCCCGACAACCTCGAACACGACCGCCAGCGGGCCCGGCTGATCATCGTCCGGCTGATCGGGGCGAAAGTGATCCCCGACTTCAAATCCCTGGTTTGGTTCGGCCTCAGCACCGACGCCCTCATCGTCAATGGTGTCAAGCAATCCGAAGAATTACACCAGCAACTGGTGAACGACTTTAACATCAAGGAAGGATACGGGTTGTATTATGGCTCGGTACAAGTAACGGGGCGGGGGGTTTTCCTGAACAAGGAAGACCTTGAACAGTAGACCCCCCTCCGCGCGCTACTACTTACTATTGCTTCTCGATGATTCCCAAGTTCCCGTTGGTCCCGTTGTGCCGTCCGGCTGTATAATACAGTTGGTTGGCATTGGCGCCGCCCACGGTGTTTTCCAAATCCCACAGGGAGTCCACCACGATGGGCATGCTCCCGTTCATCAGGGGTCCGATGAATTGGCCCGTGGCATTGAACATATTGATCAGGCCGTCCCCGTGGTTGCCCACCAGGATGACCCCGACGCTGTCCCCGTTCTTATTCATGCCGATGTTTCCCGTCATGAAGGCGGCCCTCGCGGGCAGGACAGCCCAGGGTGCATTCAGGGGACCGTTCCCCGCAAAGCGGATCACGAAGTTCCCGTCGGGTCTGAAGATGTCGATAATGCCCAGACCGGGGCCGCTTTGCCACAGATCATTCCGGCCGGACTGGTGCATGGCATAAGTCACATACAAAAGTCCGTTGATGGCCCGGATGTTGAAAGGCGCATAGCCCTGCGGCAGGTTGGGGTCCCAGAATTTCATACCACTGACGGGGTTGAAATCCTTGTCATAGACATCGATCTTGCCAAACTGGAAATCGGGGGCGTACAAATAATTCGCTCCGCTTGCAGTAGTTGCCAGGGCCAGGCCCGTATACTCCGCAAAGCTCGTGTCCCTGCTGGCAACGACGGTAGCTGTGTCCCCTCCGGCCCAGGCGACGATTTGTCCCCACCACGTCGAGAAGATGAACTTGGCTTGGACCATGGTATCCCCACTCTTGAACCAGAAGTCCGAAGAAGTGGAATTAAAGACCGTACCCGTCGGCGTACCGTGACCCGTGGTGTCCGTGGGCATCCTGCGCGGAATCACCACCGTAAGGGCGATCTTTTTCCCTGCGTTGGAATAGAGGGTGCTAACGCCATGCCCTTCGTCCGATACCCAAATCGGACTCGTGGGGCTAAAGGACATACCCCATGGGTTGACCAGGTCCGTATCGACCGTCACAGCATGGTAGTAAGGATTGTTGGCAACCAACAGGACATCGGTGTATCCTTGCAAATCGCCCTGTAGTTGTTTTCGGCAGCTTGCGTCCAGGAGGACCAATAGAGCCAGGCTGCAGGCCGCAAATCCGGCAAGGCGTGTGCCCACCGGCTTTGAGGTACGTGTAGATGTAGACATCTTATATAGGTTTAGTGATTAATATAATTATACCGCCATAGGTACGGAAGAAGTGAGGAAGCAAATTGGGGAAGTGAGAAAAGTTGTTTGCAGGAGATGCCACCAAATTAGAAACTATCGGACGATTTTGGAAATAAAGAAAGCCCCTAAAGTAAGGGGCTCGCCGATTAAATAATGCATCCAACGGATTCAATACGATGCGCAATTCAACGCCGCCAGGCCACGCCTAAATTGGTTTTCGCCTTGAAAGTTTGGCCGCTGTCTGGGCCTTTACCAAGGTAATCAACTGCTCAGGTTCAACTTCTATCCATTTCGACATCTTGAATATTTCCAACAACGTGAATCGATCGGGATGGATGACCTTGCTGGCAAACGTTGCATAGTTCCGTCCCATATCCTTAGCCATGACTGATTTTGGGATATAATCGAAAATGTCCCTGAAAGTCCGGATATCTCCCGAACCAATAAGTCTGCGAACGGAGGTGTATCTAGGGTCTTTTGGCATTTTAGTAATCCTTTTAAACGTAAATAAGAAGTTTTTTAATTCCAAATACATGTTTCAATATTTACCATCAGTCAATTAATGCTTAAAATCACAATAATGCTTATGTTAAATCAGGTCTTTGCCATAGTTTTAAAATCCTACAACTAAAATGACCTCTGCGTATGATGAAGGAAGACATGGAAAGCCGGATACACTATTACATGAGTAAATACGAATGGAATTCCATAAATTCTAACCGTTATCAGGGAGAAGAAAAGCTCAGGGCAATCAACCTGGTCGCTTCCAAGACATATCAAAGAGATTCGGTACTGGTACTTTTGATCAAGTGGGAAAAAATGTCGGGCAAACCTATCATAGTCGATAGCGTGGTAAATGGAAAGGGCGGCATTGACAAGGTCAAACATTTGGATAACTCCCACATTCGGGAATCATGTAAGGCACTAAACAGCGCGGGGAAGAGCTTTCGGTCAATCCGAGTGCACGGGATACAAACCCATAAGATTTTAGTAATCGAGACGGATATTTTTAGAATGGGTACGGTCTTACAGTCCATCCCGTATTTCCGGTTGGTGATAAAAGGGCAATGGGTCGATGTAGTTGCACTCGACCATTTTGAGAAGTATCTCAAGAAACTGACAAAGCACTATGACGATTATGCGTCCTAGCCCCTATCTTTGCGCCAAATTCATACCGGTGCTGTTGAAAAAAACAGTCGTACTTGTTCTCCTGGGCGTTCTGCTGGCGCAGACGTTCAACCGGTATATCCTGGTGGCGGACTACTACCTAAACACCGCCGCCTACATCCAAAGCTGCGTCAACAAAGACAAACCCGCGATGCATTGCAACGGACGCTGCCAGTTGTGCCGGAAAATGCAACAACAGGAAAAGCAGGAGCGCCAAAGCCCGCAACGCCGGATCGGCCTGGATGGAGTCAACCCTTTTTCTTCAAAATCTTCCTTCATCGATATGACCGGCCTGCATAGGATCGGAGGGATTGCTTTCCGCTTTCCGGAAATTAGCGCGGACGAAGCGGTCGGCATGCATAAGAGCGTATTCCACCCCCCTGATTTTGGTTTGATGTAACCGCTGGAGCGCCGCGCGCGCTCGCATTTCCGTCATCAAACCTTTTTATGAAAAAATTATTGGTCCTCATGATCGTGGGACCCTTGTGGCTATTGCCCAGGGCCCAGTCATTGAGCGGGCGTGTCACCGACGCCGTCACCCACCGGCCCGTCGCAGGGGCCTCGGTGTATTTTCCCCAACTGCGCGTCGGAACCTTTTCCGACACGAGCGGGAGTTACAACTTTTCCAACCTTCCCCGGGGCACCTTCGTGGTGGAGGTCCAGGCATTGGGTTATGCGACCCAAAACCGGTCGGTAAACATAGGCAAGTCCGGAACGCTGGATTTCGAAGCGGCGGTTTCATACAGCACTTTGCAGCCGGTGGTGATCACCAGCCTGGGAAACCCTACGAATATCCAACGCTCTCCGATACCCGTTTCCATCGTGTCCCACGACAACATCCTCCAGGGATCCTATAACACCGTGATTGCCGAGGTCGCAACCCAGCCGGGCGTAAGCGAAACGACGGAAGGGGTGGGCACCACCAAGCCCCAGATCAATGGCCTGGGCTTCGACCGGGTACTGGTCCTCACCGATGGGCTGCCCCAGGAAGATTTCCAATGGGGAGACGACCATGGCATCCTGATCGACCCCTACGCCGTTTACGACGCCGAGGTCATCCGCGGGCCGGCCTCCCTGCAATACGGGGCCAGCGCCGAGGCAGGAGTGATCAATTTCAAAACGGCACCCTTCGCTCCCTCGGGCACGGTGCAGGGGAGTTGGCTGTCCGAATACCATACCAACAACGGATATATCGGGGACGCTTTGCACGTGGGCGGGAATCAACATGGCTTCCTATATGATTTTCGCGCCAGCGGGGAGCTCGCGCATAGTTACCGTAACCCCAAGGACGGTTACGTCTGGGGCAGCGCCTGGAACCAGGGCAACACGCGCCTGACCCTGGGTCTGGATAAACCGTGGGGATATTCGCGCTTGTCGTTGAGCGCGCTGGGTCGGCGCATCCAGGTACCCGACGGGAACCGGGACAGCACGGGGCGCTTCCTCTTCGACTTTCCGCAAGGGAAAAAGGTCTATCCCACCCTGGCCAATTTCCTTTCGTACGACGCCACCATCGCCAGCGATAAAATATTGGACGAATACCAGGCCTGGTGGCAAAACAGCTTCCGCGCGGGGAAGGGCAACATCGACCTGGACCTGGGCTTCACGGAGAGCGTGCATCACGACATCGATACCGGGACCGTGGGGGAAAACAACATGGCCGTGTACGATATCCCCTATTCGCTGAAGTACCGCTTGTCCGATGCGGAAAAAGGATTCAAGCTCACCACCGGGATCAACGGCATGTATGAGGCCGAGCACAACCTGCCCGCGCCTCCGCTCCCTTACGAACCCGACTACGAAATCCCCGACTATTCCAACTTCGAAATCGGGGGATATGCCGTAGCGGAAAAGACCATCCGGGCCCTGACCCTCAGCGGTGGCCTGCGCTACGACGTGACCGATTTCAAGGGGCGGGACTTGTATGGCTTCACTCCTTTCAACAATACCTATGCGGGTTGGTCGGGGAGCATCGGCGCCGCCTACCAGTTGCCCCGTAACCAATACGTCAAAGCCAACATTTCCAAAAGCTTCCGCGCCCCGGCCATCAACGAACTGACGAGCAACGGGCTGAACATCGGGTCGAATGCCTTTCAATTGGGTAACATTAATCTCAAACCAGAGCAGGGCTATCAGGTGGACCTGGCGTACGGGTATGCCGGAGAGAACGTGAGCCTGGAAGTGGATGCTTTCTACAATCACATCAGCCATTTCATTTTCGCGGACCGTACGGATTCCATGTCTTCCGGGTATCCGGTGTATGAGTACGTGTCTTCGAATACAGCGATCCTTACGGGAGTTTCGGCTTTTATCAATGTCCGGCTTTTAAAGCAACTGGAATGGGACAACCGGTTCACTTATATTTATACCTTCCTGCCGAACGCCACGGACTCTACCGATCACCTGCCCTGGATACCGGCGCCGCACTTGCATACCGACCTGATTTTACACCTGGGCATTTTCCGCAATGCATATATCAAAGCAGGGCTGGCGAAGTACTGGGAGCAGAATAATGTCTACAGCGCCCTGCATACCGAGCTACCCTCCGCGGGATATTGGTTGTTCCATGCAGGGATCGGGACGGACTTCGTGCAACACGCTTCGGGGCGGGTCATTTGCTCCTTCTACCTGAATTGCACCAACCTGACCAATGTCGCCTATGCGGATCATTTGAACCTGGCGCAGTACTTCTATTCATTGAATGGGAATGTGGTGACGGTGACGCGGCAACGGCAGGGGGTGTTCGATATGGGGAGGGATATCAGTCTCAAGGTGGTCTTCCCCTTCGGGGGAAAGCATCCGGATTAGCTAGTTGTCACGTCCTGAAAAAACCTTACACTTTTTGATTATTAATCCTGAAAAACGTTGACAGGGATTTCTACTAATCCTGCAATTGCTTGACAGGGTTTAGGCCTCCAATTTAATTGTTTCCATTATAATTCTGAGGGTCAGAGTTTCTAAATTTCCTTTTTCCTGGTTTCCATTTCTTTGCGATCGGGCCTGTCATTTGGTGAGCTGCATTTGGAGTTAAAAAGTTCAGACTCGAATGAGGCCGCCTGCCATTATATACCTGGATTATTTTGTCAATCACCTTTTTTGCCTCCTTGTGGTTTTG
>CAZJDB010000048.1:0-5496 GCA_964544695.1 uncultured Chitinophagaceae bacterium | reverse complement strand
CCGCGTGGCGGGGAAAAATATTCAGGATATCGAACAATATGCCGACCGCCTGGTCGATACGCTTCGCCGGATCCCCTTCCTCAGGGATGTCCAGATCGCCCAACCCCTGAAGTTCCCCGTGGTCAATATCGACGTGGACCGGCAGCGCCTCGCACTGATGGGACTCAGCCTGGACAATATTTCCAAGAGCATCACCGACGTCACTTCATCCAGCCGGTTTACCAACAAAAACTTATGGCTGGACGAAAGGAATGCCTATACTTACCAAACGCAGGTCCAGGTCCCGGAATACATCATGACCTCGATCGAACAATTGAGGACGGCTCCCCTGGTGGAGGGGCAAATGCGCCCGGTGCTGGCCGACGTGGCGAGTATCAGCATCGATACCCTCCCGGGGGAATACGACCGTTCGGGGCCGAGGCGCTTCGTGACCGTAAGCGCCAACATCTATAAGAAGGACCTGGGATCGGCCTCGGATGCCGTCCGGAGGGCGATCAATTCACTGGGTACCCCTCCTGTGGGACTGGTCCCCGAGATCAAGGGCATGTCTTCCCTCCTGACCGAAACCCTGGACTCCTTACAAAGCGGCCTCCTGGCGGCCATCGTCGTGATCCTGCTCCTGCTGGCCGCCAATTTCCAATCGTTCCCCCTGGCGGTAAGCGTTCTCTCCACGGTGCCCGCGGTGCTCCTGGGGTCTATGTTGATCCTACTGGCCACGGGGGCCACGCTGAACCTTCAGTCCTACATGGGCATCATCATGTCCATAGGCGTCTCGGTGGCCAATGCCCTGCTGATCGTCACCAACGCGGAGCGCCTGAGATTGGAATACCACGATCCTTTCAGGGCAGCGATCGCCAGTGCAGGCATGCGTTTCCGCCCCATTTTGATGACCACCATCGCCATGATCGTGGGGATGATCCCCATGGCCAGCGGATTGGGGGAATCGGGGGACCAGACGGCTCCTCTGGGCAGGGCCGTCATCGGCGGCCTGGTGGCGTCTACGTTTTCCGCCCTCCTGGTCATCCCCCTGGTATTCGGGTGGATCCAGGCGAAAAAATCATTTGCCTCCGTCTCCCTGTTGCCGGAGGATGAAAATATTTCCAAAGAACAACCATCACAATCTCATTAATATGAACCGATCGATCATTTTATTTGGATTCATCCTGTTATTGGGCGCATGCGGAGACCATAAGACCGCGGATGCCCCGCCGGTTACCGACACCAAGCCCCATTTTTCCTTGGCCATTGTTTCCAAGGCGGAGGTGGATGAAACGGAGCAACTACCCGCCCAACTGGCCGCTTACCAGGAGGTCAGTATTTTTCCAAAGGTGAACGGGTACGTGAAGACCGTGCTGGTAGATATCGGCTCACACGTGCACGAGGGACAACTCCTGATGGTCCTGGAAGCCCCGGAATTGGAACAAGCTACGGTGCAAGCCAAAGAAAAATTTGCCAGGGCCAAAGCGGACTTCACCATCAGCAAGGAAGAATACGGACGTCTGCGGGAAGCTGCCGCTACCCCCGGCGCCGTGTCTCCCATGCAACTGGCCGCCGCCAAATCCAAGGCCGAGGCTGACAGCTCCCTGGCCAACGCTGAAAAGGCCAATTGGCAGGAACAGTTGGCCATTATGGAATACCTCAATGTCACCGCTCCCTTTACAGGTGTGATTACCATTCGCAACGTGCATCCCGGCGCCCTGGTCAGCTCCGAAAGCAAGGACGCCCCACCCATGCTGGAGCTCAAGCAAGTCAACCACCTTAGGCTCCAGGTGGATATTCCGGAGAAAATGGCGGAAGACCTGAGGTCAAAGGACAGCCTGGACTTTTACCTGACCGCATTCCCCGGGAAGCAGTTTTCCGGGCTGATCGCGCGGAAATCGGAAAACATCAACAGCCAGTTCCGGTCGGAAAGGGTGGAACTGGACGTATACAATCCTACCGAAATCCTGTCACCGGGGATGTACGCCACCGTGGTTTTTGATTCCAAAGGGAATCCGGGAGCCCTGTCGGTACCCAAATCAGCCATCGTTACCTCCACGGAAAGGAAGTACGTCATCCTGATCAGGAATGGGAAAACGGTGAAGGTGGATGTATCGACGGGCAATCAGAATGCCTCCACCTCGGAGGTTTTCGGAAACCTCAGGTCGGGGGACACGTTGATTGCACCTGCCAATGATGAAATTAAAGAGGGTACCCTCATAAACCAATAAAGAAATCGCTATGCGCATCATCCTATTTCTGGCGTTGTTGATCCCCGGGGTTGCGGCAGCTCAAAACCTCTCCTCCCTGGTGGATTCCGCCGAACGCCACTTACCCTTGCTATTGGAAAAACAAGCCTTGGTCGGGAGTGCCAAAGCAGGGGTCGTCGCAGCCCGCAATAGCTTCCTCCCCAGCGTAAACGCACTCGATGAAGCCAGCCTGGCTTCCTCCAATTCCGTACCCGGACCCTACGAATCCTTTGGCATCATCCCCTCCATCAGCTCCAGCGTGGAAGCCGCCAATAATTACCAGGCAGCCACCGGAAACCTGGGTATCGTGTACAGTGAATACGAGCTGGTCAATTTCGGACTGAGGCGGGCCAAGGTGCAAAATGCCCAGGCCGTTGTCGGGGTCCGGCAGGCAGACCTGGACTTCCAGTCTTATTTGCTGAAAGCCCAGGTGAGTCGCCTTTATTTCGACCTATTGAAGACCGCCTACCAACTGGGGGTGGACCAGCAAAACATCCTCAGGTTCGTCACGATCGATACGGTTATCAATGCCCTGACAGCAAGCGGAATCCGTCCGGGTGTGGATTCCTCCCTCGCTAAAGCAGAGCTGTCCAAGGCCCGGGTATCCTATAATGAACGCCAGGGAACGCTGGCACAACTGATCCAGCAGCTGTCCTACCTTACAGGCATTCCGGCCGGCCAGATTCCCGTGGACACTGCAAGCGGAGGAAGCCGTACCCCCGATCCCGCGCTGATCGACGGGAAAGGGGATCCACTCTCCAATCCGCTGGTCATGTATTACCAAAGGGAAAAGGAGTTCTACCAATCGACCGAAACGCTGGTTAAAAAGAGCTATCTGCCTAAGATATACCTTACCGGGGGAGCCTGGGGGAGGGGTTCCAGCATCAATTATCAGGACGAATACAAGGCTTTGAATACAGGGCTGGAATATCAGCGATACAATTATATGTTTGGCCTCACTTTCGCGTACAACCTCTTCGATCCCATACACCGCCGGGATGAATTGAACCAAAGCCGGTTAGAAACGAAATCCAGCGACTTTGCGCTCCAACAGCAAGAGCTCAGCCTCAACTCAGCGGCCGCACAGGCCCTGGAAGCCATCCGGGCGGCCGATAATAACCTGAGGGAAATACCCATACAAATTCAGGCAGCCACCGACGCCTACAACCAAAAAGTGGCCCAATACAAGGCAGGGCTCATCAACCTTGTAGACCTCACCGATGCATCCTATGTATTATATACGGCCCAGCTTTCCTTTACAGAAACGCTCAACAACTGGTTCACCGCCAGCCTGGATAGGGCAACCGCCACTGGTACCCTGGACCAATTTATTCAACGGATCAAATGATGTGCTATGATACGTGCCGGTTTAAAAAGACCCATTACCATTGTCGTGTTGTTCACGGGTCTTTTATTGTTTTCCATCATGGCCGTCAGGTCCATTCCTATCGACATTTTCCCCAAGCTGAACCTGCCCGTCATTTACGTGATCGAGCAGTACGGGGGCATGTCCGCCCGCCAGATGGAGGGATTCTTCGCCACCCGGATGCAGGACCAGTTCCTCTATGTCAACGGGATCAAGAACATCGAAAGCAAGAATATCCAGGGCCTCTCCCTGATCAAGCTGACCTTTTACGAAAATACCGATATGGCCGAGGCCTCGGCCCAGGTCGCCCTGCAGGTCAATCGGACCATGGCCTTCTTTCCCCCCGGGGCGCTTCCGCCCCAGGTGGTCCGCTTCGATGCTTCCTCCCTGCCGGTGGGAGAATTGGTCTTCAGTTCCAAGACCCGGAACCTGGCCGAAATCTTCGACCTGGCCATGACGCGCATCCGACCCCTGTTTGCGACCATCCCAGGGCTCACGGCTCCTCCCCCTTTCGGGTCGAACGCCAGGACCGTCGTCGTCAACGTGGACCCGGCCAAGCTCTCGGCCTACAACCTCTCGGCCGACGAGGTGGTGAATGCGATCATCCAAAACAACGCCATGACCCCTTCGGGCAACCTGAGGGTTGGGAACATCATGTATGTGACCACCGTTAATTCTTTGGAGGACCGGGTAGCGCAGTTCGAGGATATCCCCATTAAAAGCAATGGAGCTACTTCCGTATTCGTACACGACGTAGCTACCGTAGAGGACGCCACCGATATTACGGTAGACTATGCCCTGGTGAACGGCAAGCGTTCGGTCTATATGCCCATCGTCAAGACTCCTGACGCTTCCACCCTCACCGTCGTCAACCTCCTCAAAACCAAGATCCCGGAGATGCGTAGCCTGCTTCCCCAGGATGTCAAGGTCAGCTACGAATTCGACCAGTCCATATTTGTCATCAATGCGGCGAAAAGCCTCATGACCGAAGGGATCCTCGGGGCTCTCCTGACCGGTTTGACGGTGCTTCTTTTCCTGAGGGACTGGAGGAGCAGCCTGGTCGTCATCATCACGATACCCGTTTCCGTCCTGGGGGCGGTGTTCTTCCTCAACCTGGCGGGACAGACCATCAATATCATGACCCTTAGCGGCCTTTCCCTGGCCATAGGAATACTGGTGGATCAGGCTACGGTAACGATAGAAAACATCCACCAGCACCTGGAAATGGGTAAACGCAAGCGCCTGGCTATCCTGGATGCGTGTCAGGAAGTAGCCTTCCCCGAATTGCTGATCCTGCTTTGCATATTGGCGGTGTTCGCGCCCGCCTTCGTGATGACGGGGGTACCTAAGGCCATGTTCCTGCCCCTTTCGCTTTCCATTGGGTTCGCCATGATCGTCTCCTATATCGCGGCACAAACCCTGGTACCCGTATTGTCCAATTGGTTGCTGAATGCGAACATGCATTTCCACGCGCCCGACAAGGGTATTTTCGCACGCATGAAAGTTGCGCTCAACAGCCGCCTGGAAAAATGGATGCCCCGCCGGAAACTGGTTGTCCCCGCCTACCTCGTCCTCACCTTGACGGGAGCGGGAATTTGTGTAGGAGTGATCGGCAAGGACTTGTTGCCCAAGAGCAATACCGGCCAGCTCCAGCTACGGCTCCGGGAACCCGATGGTACCCGCCTGGAGGTCACCGAAAGAGCTACCCGGGGCGTCCTGGACATCCTCGACTCCACGGTAGATCATCACGTGGACATTACTTCCGCTTACGTAGGCCTCGTCCCCAGCAGCTTCGGCACCTCCAACCTGTACATCTTCAACAGCGGTACCCAGGAGGCGGTCATTCAGGTCAACCTCGACGATCACTTCAGGGGCAGCATCGAGGAACTCAAGGACCGCCTC
>CAZJDB010000047.1:0-17441 GCA_964544695.1 uncultured Chitinophagaceae bacterium | reverse complement strand
ATACTTACTCAAGGTACTGACTTCGACCGTGGCTGCCAGTTCGGAATCGTCAACTAGTAAAACGCGTATCGTTTCGGTCCGGGTTGGCAGATTGTCGACGCTTCCACGGATCAGCACCACCTCTTTATTTTGGGCTGCAAGAAATGCTGCCAGGACTTTTCCAATGGCGCCGGCGCCAATAATATATACTCTTTTCATTTGCAGATAAAGGTCCGTCAAATACTGCTACTAAAACAAGTGCAGATTTGCAAATTTTGGGCATATCAGTTTGTCCGTTCCAAAAATTCGTACATTTAAACGAAATGTCCTGGTTGAGACTTATGGAAGAAAGAATCAAGAAAGATGAACCTGCGTCAACCCGCCGGCCCAACCGAATCATTGGCCTGATTAAAGAAATGTGGCCGGCCTACCTCATTGAAATCATCGTTATCATCCTGGGCATATCCATCACGCTGGCCCTGGAAGAATGGAGAGACCACAGCAAAGAAAGACACCTGGAGCAAATCTACCTGAAGAATTTACTAACGGACATACAACTCGACCTGCAATCACTGAAATACACAACAGCAAGCACCCAAAATTTACTGGATCATGGGAACGAAATTCTGACCTACCTCAAGGACCCGGTGAACAAGCCCCTTTCCGCCAGCCAGTTGAATACCGACATTCGGACCATCCTGGCACGCCCTGATTTTGTTTCAAACGACGCGACATTTTCAGATCTAAAAAGTTCCGGGAACCTCCAGTTGCTGCGGGATATCCAATTGAAGAATGAATTATTCGCTTACTACAACCAGGCCCAAAATATCAAGGATATCCAGAACGCCGAGCAACAGGCAACGATAACGCTGTCCGGGTCCTATTTTCTTAAACAGTTTCCATTGGCCGATGTTGGACCCGAACAACAAAGCGCAGCAGATGCACCGAAAAGCATAGAATTTTCCAACAATGTCCTTTTGAGGGTTACGACCAGGCAAGAACTGCTGGACCTGTACGTCAGGGCAGATTCCCTGGCAACCCGAATAAAGAACGAATTGCCCCCAAGCACCTAACAGCCTACCCCTTAGTGATCAAGGCCACCATATTACCCCCCGGATCACTAAACCAGGCAAACCTTTTTCCATCCGGCAACGGTACCGGCCCAACCAGTTTCTTCCCGCCGGCCGCTTCGATCCGGATCAACGTCTCATCGATGTCATCCACTTCGATGTAAACCGTCACATATTGATGTGGTTCATGGCCCAGCGATGTAATATGCCCGGCAATACCCTTCGGCGAATGGGTTTCCAACAAGGAAGCATAGGGAATAGGCGTTGCCGTCCAGCCGAATAACTTTGTATAAAAGGCGGTTGTGCCTTCCAAATCCTTGCATCCGATCTCGAAATGAACTACCGGGGATGGTGTCATATTAGATTTTTTACCAAATTACCAGTCTTACCCCGAAATAAATTGTAAAAATGTTGGCCGGCAGATTTGCGAAAAAAGGCACCATGCCCAGCTTTAAACTGACGGCATACATGGCGGTGACACCCGAGTTCCCCAGCAAAAAGGGATCGTCCTGCTTACCATTTATCCATACAGCCGAGCTTGTTTCCCGTACGCCTGCTTCCGGGGCATATACATCACAGGATGAAAAGCGCGTCCCCAAATTAATGATGATCACCTGGTGCATCCTCGGAAAAGCCACCCCTGTCCCACTCTCTTTACCATGTATAAAATGGATGGAGTGGACAAATTCCTTCAAGGGTCCTGAAGGGATATAAGCCTGAATATTCACGATTATTAAAAATAGGATTTTGTCAACAATTCGTACATTATGGTATAATGCCAAATAAAACCACCGAAATTTCACCTCAGGTATATGCCCGGATAGGCGGCCTTGCGTATTTGATCATTATTGTGGCAGGTGCCATGGGCGAGATCTTCATCAGAAGTAAAATGATCGTAACGGGCAATGCCGAAGCCACCATCAGAAATATCTCCGCTTCCCCTTTGCTGTGGCGTATCGGTATTTTCGGCGACCTGGTTATGCACGTCTTTGATCTTGTTGTAGGGGTCGTTTACTATACCCTCTTCAAACGGGTGAGCAAACCCCTTGCTTTGCTTTCACTGCTTTTCGGAATGATACAAACCGCCGTTTTAGTGGCCAATAAATTGAATTTAATGATGCCGCTATTTCTGCTGTCGGACGCCCATTATTTAAGTGCCTTCAACCCGCAACAATTGCAAGCATGGAGCTATCTTTCCATCCAGGCGCATGAATATGGCTTTGGATTTGGCCTGATCTTTTTTGGTTTCGAATGCCTGATAGACGGATACCTGATCTTTATATCCAAATTTTTACCAAGGTTTTTAGGCATCCTGATCTTCCTTGCCGGCTCGTGTTACCTGACCAACAGCTTTCTACTGATCTTCTCTCCTACATTGGAAGCTTCCTTATTCCCTGTATTGCTCGGTCCTTTGGCCCTTATAGGAGAACTCTCCATGTGCCTGTGGCTACTTATAAAGGGCGTCAATGTTAGAAAATGGACATCATATGCCGGGTAAGGCTATATTGTTGTCCTCCATGGTGGCCCTACTAACGCTGGAACCAGCCATTCTAAGCGCCCAGCGGACCACCAAGCAAGTCCAGGTAAAAACCCTGAATTTCGAGGACGGCCTGATGAACAATGCCACTTTTGGTATTGCCACGGATGTCACGGGGTATACCTGGGTCTCCACCCAGACGGGCCTGCAGCGATACAACGGCTACCGGCTTGAAAAGATAACTCCTGTCATTGGCGGGGACAGCATCCCGATCCTTGCACCGGTGGCTTTATTCCCTTTGCACAACGGGATGCTTTGGATCTGTTTCCGGCAGGGGGTTCTCGAATATTCACCTTTTTCCGGTTCCTTTCGGCGGATCGTTACGCTCCCATCCTCCGCCAATTTTGCCTATCCGTTGAATCCGATCTGCGAAACCAGTGAAGGCATCTGGTGTCTGTTACATGGCAAAACGCTTGGAATTTATGACCAACATGGGCGACTTCGCCGGGAATTCCCCCTCAAAGGGGTTTTGTCAATAGGCAATCTTTTTCAACTGGGATCTCCGCTGAACAACCGGCTATATGCGGTGGGCAACAACTATATCTTTTTCAGGGACTCCACAGGCGGCCTGTTGCAGGTCAATCTGCAAACCCACCAGTTCAAAGCCATACCCTGGACCGGCCCTTCCCTGGTCGGCATAGCCTGCGATTCGACGCACTTGTACCTCCTGTCCGTCATAGGCTTGCATGCCATCCGCCCGGACGGAGGAGGTCATACCGCCTATTTGCCATTGCAAGCCCTGAACAGGGAAATGATAAACAACCTGCGTCTTACCGTCACCAACGGAAATGAATTATTGCTTGGGTTGAATAATCACTTGTTCCAGGTCGATAGTTCCCTTCAGTCCTGGAAAGAATTCATTACCTCCGACAGGAAGCTGGTCCTGGCGACCGGTACCATCGAGTTTTTGTATCGCGATCAATTTCGAAGGCTGTGGTTGCTGTCCAACGATGATATCCGGCAGATCAGGGATATCGGGCTCCCCTTTCAGCACTTCAAGTATCCGGCCGCCCTGAATAATTTCGTTCGGTGTCTTTATTTTGATGAAAAAAAGCGATTCATCCTTGCCGGTTGCTTCAACGGAGGCGTCCAACTTTACGATAGCACGGGAAACCCTCAATGGGAAAAGCCCCTCCTTTACGACAGCGCCAGGGATATTATCGGGATCGCGAAACTAACCGGGGATGACTTTCTTCTTATTACTTTGGGCAGGGGCTGGTACTTGTTGAGCCTGGATCAAAAAAAGATATCGCCGCTGAAAATAGATCCGGCGATGGTGGCCACGATCCATCCCCGCAACAATCAATTCGGCAACAACCTGCAAAGCGTCGACGACAGTACCGTATTCGTGGCCACTATCGATAATGTATACCGCTGCCGCTTCAGAGACAGACAGTTGAAGGAAGCAAAAGCCGTATTCCCCGCAGCCTTCATCCACCAGAACCGTATCCGGTGTTTCATTTACACGTCCGACCACAGCGTCTGGGCAGGGGGCGACAGGGGTGTAATCTATACGGTCAACCCCAAAGGTCAATTGAACCAGTTCCAGATCAGGAGTGAATCGCCCATCCGCAGTATCACCGAGGACCGTCGGCACCAGTTGTGGGCGGGCTCTGAAAAAGGAGCCTATATTTATTCGCCCTCAGGCCAGTGGAAGATCGGTATCACCACCGACAATGGTCTGCTGAACGATTGTATTTACGCCATGCTGCCACTCCCCAACGAGGCCGCGGTCTTCGCCAGCAGCAACCTGGGGTTGTCTTATATTTCCGAGAACGGGGATGTCCGGAATTTTACCCGGGAAATGGGGTTGCAGGAGAATGAATTCAATACCAACTCCTGCTGGGCTACCTCCGATGGAAAATTCCTTTTCGGAGGGATAAACGGCATCTCCGCTTTCTATCCGGCCGCTCTCAGGGAAATGAATGATACGCCCATCCTGAACATCATTCATCTGACGGTCAATGACTCCGCCGCCGACTGGTGCGGTGATTCCATCCTACTGCAATACGATCGTAACCATCTTGTCTTTGATATCGCCGCCTTCGGCATGTTGAATACGAATGAATACAACTATAAATACCGGGTCAAGGGATTTGAAACTTCCTGGCAATCTACTCGGGATCCGAGGGGTATCCGATATACCTTGTCACCCGGCACTTATTATCTTGAGATCGTGTGCAGCCCGCTGCATTCCACGACATTTAACGTCACCAGGAGCTTCACCATCATTATCAGCCCTCCCTGGTGGCAAAGATGGTGGGCCCTGTCCCTTGCACTTATCACGCTTGTCGCCGCAATAGCTTTCGTGGTCTGGCGTTACAATCGTTGGAAGTACCAAAAAAAGATCAGGGAATTGCAGGCCCGGAATGAATTACAAAACGAACGCGAACGGATATCCCGGGAGCTTCACGACAATATCGGCACCCAGTTGAGCCTTATCAGCAGCAACGTGGACTGGCTGCTGGAAGCACCCGCAAGCCTCGATACCGAAGAAAAACATAGACGCCTGTCGGCTGTAAATGAAACCGCTAAAGATCTCGTATCCGACCTGCGGGAAACCATCTGGGCAATAAAGAAAGAAACGATACAGCTTGACGAGCTCGCTGACAAGATTAAAATGTTCCTCCTTTCCAAATGCAGCCCCGACCCGTCTGTAGCATTGGAAATAATAGAACGAATCCATGAAAACCGGAGCCTTTCGCCGGTGGAAGCAATAAACATCTTCAGAATATGCCAGGAAGCTCTCGTGAACAGCTTTAAGCATGCGCGGGCCAGCCGCTTGTTTTTTTCAATTGAATCGAACGACCTTAAAACCTATGCCTTCGTCATTTCTGACAATGGTATCGGTTTTATTCAGAGGGATGAATTCCGGGGTCATTATGGCCTCGAAAACATGCGACATCGGGCCCTTGAGATCGGGGCGGCATTGTCGGTCGAATCCGAGCCCGGCGGTGGTACGAGAATAAGGCTCGAAAAAGACACGGAATAGCACAAATGCGTTATTGCCGCCGCTGCATAAATGACTAGCTTTATAGTGAAATGAAAATATCCGTCGGCATTGTCGATGACAAATCGCAGAATCTGAGTTCTTTTACTGAAAGATTGAATTTTTCGGAGGATATCGCCATTCACCTTACCGCAAGCAGTGGCAATGAATTCCTGGACCAGATGAAAAAAATGCCCTTCCGGCTACATCCCCTCGTCGTCCTGATGGATATAGCCATGCCCGGCCTCGACGGTATCGAGACCGTCCGAACAGCCAAACTATTATATCCTCACGTCCATTTTCTCATGCTGACCGTCTTTGACGATGACGACAAACTCTTTGAAGCGATTAAGGCCGGGGCCGACGGTTACCTTCTAAAAAATGAAAAGATTTCCGTAATTATTGATTGCATTGTCCAGCTCTCCGTAACAGGAAGTGCCCCCATGAGCCCCCGGATTGCAAGGAAAACGCTGGACCTCCTGATAAAGGCCTCTCAACCCGGCGCAGAAAATAAAAGCGCCGAAAAAATAGATTATTCCTTGTCCGACAGGGAAACCGAAATCCTGAAATTGACCGTTGACGGTTACGGATATAAAATGATAGCCGAAAGACTATTTCTAAGCAACCACACCGTCCGTAAACACATCGCCAACATCTACAACAAACTCCACGTTAGCTCCAAAGCACAGGCGATCAAGATTGCCACGAATAACAAACTCATCTGATGAACGAGCATCATAAAATCGCACTGGATGAAGCGCTGGACTGGATTTGCCTCCACTTCAAACCGATTGGAATAATTGTTACCGGCAGTATCGTGCGCGGGAACCCTGATTCAAGTAGCGACTTCGATATTTTTGTAATACACGAAGAAAACTTTCGACAAAGGATTCAGAAATACTTCAATGGAGTCCCTTGCGAAATTTTCGTCAATAATCTCGGTCACGTTTACAGCTATTTTGAAAAGGAATACGAAAATAACAGACCCGTAACCGCTCATATGATTTCAACCGGAAAAATCACCATGGGTGAAGACAACCCAGGTATTGAAAAGCTGATCCGGGACGCCCGCGAATTTCTAGTAAAACCCCCTTTGCTCACTCAGGATAAAATAACGAGGACCAAGTATGCAATCTCGACATTGTTCGAGGATGCAACAGACGTTATGGACACTGATCCATTAACAAGCACCTATTTTTTAAATAAACTGATCAGCGACATTATTGATTATGTTTTCTTCATTAATGGAACCTCAAGTCCAAGAGCCAAAGAGAGAATAAAATATTTAGAGGTTAACTACCCTGACATTGGGGAATTAGTTGCCGGCTATTACAGTGCTGAAAATTTCAGAGAAAGGTATGGGATCGCAAAGTCCCTTGTCGCCCGGACAATCGGGGTATATGGCTTTTTCGAATGGGATTCAGGAAAAGATTAAATCGTGTATGCAAGTAGAATGCAACATAACTTACCGGACGACACAAGTCAACGGATGGAACATCTTTTATCGGGAAGCCGGCCCCAAGGACGCGCCGACCATCTTGTTTTTGCACGGGTTTCCCTCTTCTTCAAGGATGTTCGAATCATTGTTTCCGTTGTTGTCAGCCCGCTACCATCTCGTCGCCCCGGACTATCCGGGATTCGGATATAGTGACGCACCAGCTCCTGATCGGTTCTAATATACCTTCGATCACCTGGCGGCCATTATCGATTCGTTCACCGGTGTCCTGGGTCTTCAACGATATACCCTTTATATGCAGGATTATGGCGGCCCAATGGGATTTCGGATGGCGATCGCGGGTCCCGGGAAGGTGGAACGTATGATCATTCAGAATGCCGTTGCGCATGAGGAAGGACTTTCGGCGCTATGGGACATCCGGAAAGCCTATTGGCAGGATCGCGCCACACATGAGGATGAACTGCGGGCTAACTTCACTTCGCTCGAGGCAACAAAACAAAGGCATATCGGCACCACACCCCATCCCGAAAGGATCAACCCGGACACCTGCGGCCATTTTGCCCTCGACGAAGCAACCGACCAGATCGAGGCGCACATGCTGTCCTTCTTAAATGCGTAGTAGGGCTACTACATATTGTATCAAATTGGGGTTCCTATTTTAGGCGACCTACAATAACAACCAATCAAATTTAAAAACCAAATGGAAAAGCTAATTCACCTGACAACCTCGGGGATTTCACTCGTTATCATGACTGCGCTGCTCGCTTCAGGGAGCGTACCGAATGCTCAAAAAACAGTTAAGAACATTGTCCTGGTGCACGGGGCATTTGCCGATGGATCTGGCTGGGAAGGGGTCTATAAAATATTGACAAAGAAAGGGTACAAAGTCAGCATCGTAAGTAACCCCCTGACCGGCTTTGCAGATGACGTCGCGGCCGCCAAGCGGGTGATCGACCGCCAGGATGGTCCTGTGATCCTGGTTGGCCATTCCTACGGCGGAGCGGTCATAACCGAAGCAGGTAATGACCCCAAGGTTGCAGGCCTGGTATATATCTCCGCATTTCTGCCCGACGCCAACCAGACTTTGCTCCAGTTACTGCAGACCGGGCTTCCCGCCCCGACTTCAGGTGCCCTTCCTCCCGACGCAAATGGCTATGTATGGTATGACCGGAATAAATTTCATGCTAGTTTTTGCGCCGATCTCAGCGATGAGCAAGCCTCCTTTATGGCCGACTCCCAAATACCGCTATCCGCATCCGTTCTAGGCAGCTCCATAAAGGAACCGGCATGGAAAACCAAACCAACCTGGTATATAGTGGCTACCGAGGATCATGAACTCTCGCCTGACGCGGAGCGCCAAGCGGCCAAACGCGCCGGTGCGACGGTCACGGAGATAAAGGGAAGCCACGTAGTATTCATTTCCCAGCCCAATGCAGTCTCTGTTGTCATCGAGGCGGCCGCCCAGGGCGCCGTAAAATAATCCATCTAAAACGGTATCTCGATCAACATTTTACAACCTTTGCCGGGGGCGCTTTCTATGGACATTTTGCCGTTGAAGGATTCGATCCTGTTTATCATGTTTGAAATGCCGATTCCCTGGCGTTTTTTGCGTACCTCGAACCCTTTGCCGTCGTCAGATATCTCAATATGAATAATTTTTCCTTCCACTCGTATGGAAACGCCAACTGTAGTCGAAGCGGCATACTTTGTAATATTATTTATTTGTTCCTGTATGATCCGGTATATATTTAGCTTTAGGTAGTCATCGACACATCTGTCCTTCATTTCATAGACAAATTCCGTTTTAATCGTGCTGTTCTCCTTTAGTTTATCCAACAGGACCTGAATCAATTCCTTTAAATAGACATTTTTCAACGGCGTCACGTGCCGACTGCTTAATGACCGGATCTCAAGGATTGAGCTATCGAGCAGCTCCATTGGATATTTGACCAATTTTTTCAAGGCGACGTCAGAATTGCCGGCAATACTCAGGTACAATTTTGTACTGACCAATATCTGGTTGATATTATCGTGAAGCTCCTGACCCAGGTGGTTTCTCTCCATTTCCTGAGCGTTGATAACTGCCCTGGTCATTTTTTTTTGTTCCTGAACCTTTTGATCCAATATTTGCTGCGCCATTGCTTGAAGCGATATTTCATTTTTCCTTTGTTCCGTGATATCGTGGGAAAAACAAGCGTTTCCGATAACGGTTTCTCCCTTTCGCATGGGATAGAATGAAACCTCAGACCAGCTTTCAAATGGATAAGTCAAATGGTCCGTTATGGTAAAGGTCTCTCCTGCCAGGGCCCGCGCATAGGAGGCTTTATATTGTTCCAGTTGATCTTCTGTGAATTTGGAGGAAAGAATGTTATCGCCTTTGGCAGGGGGATAGCCGGTGGCTAGTCGAAAGATATCATTAAACGAGTCATTGAAAGTAATCAGTTTTAAATCCCGATCGACACTCCACATCAAATCCTTGGTATTATTTATCAGGGCTACAAGGTTGTTACGGTCGAACTCTTTCCCTCGTTCCGCTTCCTTCCTTCCCGTCACATCCCGGGCGATTTTTGAGGCGCCGATGATGTTTCCGCTCACGTCCTTGATGGGCGATACCGTAAGAGAAACGTACACGGTGCCACCGTTTTTTTTCACCCTGGCGGTTTCAAAATGCTCGACCCGCCGGCCTTTCTTAATCATTTCCACGATTTCGGATTCTTCGTTTGGGCGGTCACTGGGAACGATCATGCAAATGTTTTGACCGATCGCCTCTTCGGAAGAATAGCCATAGAGCCTTTCCGCTCCTGGGTTCCAGCTCGTAATGATGCCCTCCAGGTCTTTGCTGATAATAGCGTCTTCCGACGAAGTGACCATAGAGACAAACAAGGCCTGCCTCTCTTCCGCCTTCTTATGTTCGGTAACATCCCTGATGACGACCGAGAGACCATCGGAAGAGGGATATAGATGGTTTTCAAGCCATCGGGATAACGTGGGGGAGTAATTCGTATAGCAGATATATTGTTGTTCTTTTATGGCCTCGTTATAAGCATTGTAGGTCCCAGACCCGATGGTTTCGGGGAACTCTTCCCAGATATTTTTGCCAATCAGCGATTCGGGCGAACGATGCATCAGTTCTCCCCCCTGTTTATTGATATAAGTGTAGCACCAACTTTTATCAAAGGCACAAAATGCATCGGTTATCCTTTCCAACAAGGCGCTGTATCGTATCTCACCTGCCAATTGATTTTTTTGCGCGAGTAACCTTTCCTCGATATTCCGGGCGTTTATCGATGCCCCGATAATCTTACCTTCTGAGTCTTTTATCGGATATACGTTAAGGGATACCCGGACTATACTGCCATCTTTCCTTATCCTCTCGGTTTCATAATGTTCAATATTTTTTCCCCGGGTTATCCTGCGGATAATCCGAAGTTCCTCATCCAGACGGCCTGGTGCAATAAGCATAGATATTTCATTGCCTAATGCCTCTTTGGCGGAATAGCCGAACAGCGTTTCGGAACTATGATTCCAACTTGTAATGATGCTATCGATATTTACACTGATAATTGCTTCGTCGGAAGAATTAACGATGGATGCCAGCAGGCGCTGCTGCTGTTGGAGGTCCTTTTGCCGGTTCTCAATCTCTGTTTCCAGTTCTTTTTGAGATTTCAATGAAAAGGCAAATGGCAGAAGCTTTACAAGATAAAATACCGTGATCCAGCTAATAATGGCTGTTAACAGGCGAACCAACGCGTTTAGACGGTATACGGGAAGCCAGAAGGAAATGGCGTCTAAAAAATGGGTGGAACCACAGGCAAGTATGAAAGCGGCGAATAGGAAGTACAGTCGTATAAACCGTGTTTCATGCTTCCGGGTGATATATTTGATGATCACTACTGGAATAGTGAAGTAGGCCGACCAGATTAAAAGATCACTGACGATATAAAGCCATCCGTGGAATTCGGTCCAACGTCCGCAATGCCATCTTGGAGGCCAATCAGAGCTGTCAAAAAGCTTGGCAAAGAATTCCCATACTTGATTCATGAGCCTTAGTATGTACTAATCGGAACTGCGGAATCGGAAAAGGTAAGGAATATTTACGAGATATGGGAGGGGGAAAACACCCTATTTTGAAAACATCATTTTTCCAGCACGATTTTTTTGACGATGTTTCGTGAATTCAGACGGATTTGGACAAAATAGATGCCCGAGGGGGCGTTTGATAAATCGAGCGTTGGTTGAAAGCCACTGGACTCATATACTTTTCCGCCCTGCAGATTAAATATCTCGGTGGCATATACCTGGCTCCTGTCTCCCGCGAATACCATCGTGATTTTTCCCACCGATGGATTGGGATAGAGAAGTAGGTCTGCCTCCGCGTTGGCGCCGCATTCCTGAACGATAATGACTGACCCGTAAGTATTTAGACCTCCAATATAGGTTTGTTTTAATCTATAGTAGGCGACCCCCTGGATGGCTGAGCTGTCCGTAAAGAAATAGGTCGGCTGGGCGGAGGAACTGTCTGCATCAACCGTTCCAACATTCAGCCACCTTTTTCCATCATTGCTGCGCTCGACGGTGAAATAGTTAATATTTGCTCCGGCAGCCATACTCCATTGAAGCACGACTTTTTGCTGCACGCAGGCACCGGTAAAGGAGATCAATTCAACCGGCAGGGGGATAAAGGGGGCACAAGCGTTAGTGGCCACTATGCCGCTAACGGCAATCGCGCCGGTGGTGGAAAGCGCCCTGCCTTCCAATGTGTCCCCGGGGGTCATCGAAATGGCGCCGTTGTTTACGACCAATGTCCCCCTCATGGTGCTTCCGACGGCCATACTAAAAGCTCCTTCCACTTTCCAGAATACATTACACGCCGAGGCGCCGTTGATTAAGGTGACTGAAGAGCCGGCGGTTGTGGAGAATGCCCCGGTTATTTTAATAATGAACACCGCATTCGGATTCCCTTGTGCGTCCAGCGTAAGGCCCAGATTTAAGGTTGCAGCTGCCCCTATGAGGTAAACACCCGGATGAAGGACCTGGCCATTTCCCAGCAGAACAGCGGGAAAGAAGGTCGGGATGGCAAGATTCAACTCCGTGTAAGCAATTAACAGGTCCGTTGCGGCTTGAGCAGTTACCGCATTGACGCTATCGGTGACGCCGATCAATCCGCTGAAGCCCGTAAGGGCGCCCGCGTTTGTGCCTACGTTGCCCGTAATCTGGGAAATGACTGCATTGGTCACCGCCCCGGTAGTGGTGAAAAACACGAAGTTACCGGCGGTACCCAAGCCGGGCGCCTGTGCAAAGGCCGCATGTATGCAAAATAGCAGGGGAAGAATAGGTAAGACGGTGCGTAGAATTCTAATTTTCATTCGGGTTGGATTTAATATGGAGGACATGTAAAGATGGAACTAAAGAGAACCCATTGGAATAGCCTTTATAGCCAGACGGGCATAGTCGGAATGATTTAAAACTGTAGTGTATACTCTACGGTACCGGATATTAACACGTTGAACCAGAAAAGTATGTGTACATTTCGGGATGATGCGTATTTTAATTGCGGATGATCATTCGATCATAAGGAAGGGGCTGATGCACATCCTTCAGGAAGCGTATCCTTCGGCATTCATCAAGGAAGCAGAAGATGCCGAGGATGTCATTAAAGTGTCCTTTTCGGGGTATTGGGACATAGTCGTATGTGATCTGTCAATGCCGGGCCAGAGCGGCTTGGAGGTGGTGCGACATATGAAGCAGCATTTTCCAAAGACCCCGGTATTGGTGCTTAGCATGTATCCTGAGAAGCAATATGCCGTCAGGGCATTGAAGGCGGGGGCGGCCGGTTATCTGAGCAAAGAATCAGCTCCGGAAGAACTGTTGAAGGCTGTGAGGACCATTTTGCTCGGGCGAAAGCACATCTCCCCGGATACCGCCGATAATCTCCTAAATGAACTGGAGAACTGGAATGACAAGGCGCCCCATGAGTCCCTTTCGCCTCGCGAATTCGTTGTCTTTCAACTCGTTTCCACTGGTAAATCGGTTTCTGCCATTGCCAAACAACTCTCCGTGGCGGTTTCGACCGTCAGTACCTATAAGACGAAAATATTGCTCAAGATGAAGATGAAATCCAGTGCCGACCTAACGCGCTACGCCCTGGAGAATAAACTCATGTAGCGTCTGGTACGGATTCCTATAGCCAATTCTCTGCTGAAAGAGTGTGAATTATGTAACTAATTTGCAGCGTTTAGTAATACTTCCCGGCAATCGCGGTTATACTTTTACATAGGTATTAACTTCGACAATGCGTAATATTCCTGGCAAGAATAATATTAGAGGTGGCGGGGATGGCCATCCACGGACCCCTGTCGCTGAAATCATTACCAATGGCTTCTTCACAGTGGATCCCCAATGGATAGTCAGACATTGGAACAAAGAAGCGGAGATCCTATTAGGCGTCAAGAGGAAGGACATTCTCGGCAAAAACCTGTGGGAAGAATTTGCAGACATCATTCCATTAAAGTTTAACACTGTTTATCAAAAGACGTTTCTTCAGGACACTCCCGTTCGTTTTGAGGAATACTCCGATGAAATGGGTGCGTGGTTTGATATAACCGCGTACCATTTCGGCGAAACCCTATCCGTCTCTTTCAAAAATAGCAATCAGTCTCTCCGGAAGGGACTTCATCCTGAACAACAACTGAGGAACCTGAATGAGCTATACAAATATGTCACGGAAGTTACCAACGATTGTCTCTGGGAATGGGACCTTGTCACCAAGGAACTGTTTTGGATAGACGGTGGTCATAAAAGGGTTTTTGGGTACCCGATTGTCAATGCCACCATACCACAGATTTTTTGGGAGAACCGGGTACATCCGGATGATAAAGCGCGCCTATTGACAAGACTAAATGAAGTCATTGTGTCGGGAGTTGGCGCCAGTTGGGAAATTGAATACAGATTTAAACGAGCTGATGGCCGGTATGCCTACGTGCATGATCGGGCTCATATAATATGTGACAAGGGTAAAAGCGCTTCCCGGATGATCGGGGCTACCCAGGATATAACGGCCCGAAAGGTATCGGAGATGCAGTTATTGGAAGGGGAAAGGGAATTGGCTCATGCAATACTGGAGGCACAGGAAAAGGAGCGGGTCGCTATCGGGAAGGAGTTGCATGAAAACCTCAACCAGATCCTGGCTGCTGCCAAAATATATGTCGAGTTGGCGAAGGTGGCCGAGGAGAATAAGGAAATCTACCTGGAGACGTCCGCGGCTTACCTGGTCACTGTCATGGAGGCGATTAGAGAGGTTTACAGGACATTGACTACGCCCAGGGTGTGAAAAACAAGGTCCTACAACCTTATGTGGTATTTATCCTACACGCAATCTAGCGTCCGTACGGTTCAAACTTCAAATGAAGAGCTATCGTTCAAGAGTGTTGGGTGATGCATCTTTGCATTGTCGACCAGCTAATCCAATATCCATCAGCAATCCAATCTAGATTATTTTTTCAACCCGTTTTATCCAATCCTGTGAAAATCGTTAGCTAATTAAGAGAAATCGATGTCTGCATCGGTTTTTCTTTTTTTATTTACGGAACTTGCTACCGAAATTAGCTTTATGAATCAAAGGGCTTTTCGCCAACCGGGTTTACCAATGTTGTTATTGGCCTTGTTTGTTCTAAATTTTTCAAATTTCAGCAAGGCACAGCAAACTAATCTATTCCACACTCCGCCAGAACCTGCCAAATCAAGAGTCTACTGGTTTTGGGAATTTAACAGGGTTACCAAAGCAGGGATCACACGCGATCTGGAGCAATTTAAAGCCAAAGGAATCAGCGGAGTCAACCTGATCTGTACAGGAGGATATGCGGGAAAGGAACCGCTTCCCGGGGTGCCATTCCTGGGTAAGGAGTGGCGTGCGCTTTTTCGATATGCTGTTAGCGAAGCCAACAAATTACATATAGAAATTGGGTTCAACCTGGCCGGGGGATGGACCATGATGGGCCCATCGGTAACAAAGGACAATGCCATGAAGAAGGTTGTATCCGCCGAATTGAGGGTATCGGGGCCGGTTACATTCTCGGGGACGCTTCCTCAAGCCAAGCCGGTAGAAGGCTATTATCATGATATTATGGTGCAGGCATTTCGTGTGCCCGATAGTACCGGGGCAATTGATCCTAAAACGATCATCGACTTGACAAATAAGTTGGCTGCTAATGGCCATTTTGAGTGGGATGTGCCTGCGGGAAAATGGGTGATTCTGCGAACCGGATACACGTTGACGGGAGCCCCATGGAGCAAATGGCATGCCTACCCGGACGGCGATACCTTTAAGGGTGGGGAAGGTTATGAGATAGACTATTTGAGCCGGGCTGCATTGGATGATTATTTTGCCCATTTAGGTAAAACGGTATTGGATGAGGCCAAAAAAGCAGGAGGTCATTTGGATTATTTGTGGTCCGACAGTTGGGAGTGCGGGAAACTCACCTGGACCCAGGATTTTGCTAATCAATTTACCAGATTCCGGGGCTATGATTTGAAAGTCTATATGCCTGTTTTAGCTGGGTACACGGTGGTCAATGCCGATGTATCTGCACGGTTTCGTGAGGATTTTGACCGTACTATTCAGGACTGTATCGCGGAGAATTATTATGGTCATTTTGAAGCGTTATGCCACGAGCATGGACTGAAGGTGGGAAACGAAGCCGGAGGCCCCAATGACATACCTCCGCAGGACGTGTTGAAGAACTTTAAGCATTGTGACATCCTTTCGGGCGAATTTTGGGTAAATGGCAACCGGAACGCGCCAGGTGGTTATAATAAAAATCCAATGGAGCGGCTTAATCTTAAACAAACTGCAACTGCCGCGCATGTTTATGGAAAACGGCAGGCAGAAGCGGAAGCGTTTACCAACCAGGAAAAGGATGGAACACATTGGTCACTGGGACCCTCAGATCTGAAGCCTTATGCAAATGATGCATTTTGCGAAGGGATCAATCGGCTTATGCTTCACGAGGCTACCTGCCAGCCACCCTCGGACGGCAAACCCGGGTATGAATTTTGCGCCGGCCAGCATTTTACGCCAAACATTACCTGGTGGGAGCAATCGTCCGCATTTTTCACCTATTTATCCCGCTGCCAGTATATGCTGCAGCAAGGGAAATTCGTGGGCGATGTTTGTTTCTACCTGGGCGAACGGCCACCGCTTTTGGCACCTCCTAAATACAATATTCCATCACTTGGCCCGGGCTATGACTGTGATTACAGCAATCCGGATGTGTTATTAACCAGGATGGCTGTTAAAAACGGGCGCATTGTTTTACCGGATGGCATGAGTTACCACCTTTTGGTATTGCAGAATTGCGTCTCTCCATCTCCGGAAATTACCAAAGAGGTTAGCTCCTATCAAAACCTATCCGTTTCTCCCGTACCCTCCAATGCAATGTCACTACCTGAAATTAAGAAACTGAGGGATCTGATTAATATGGGCGCAACCGTTGTTGGTTCACCTCCGGATGAATCTGCTGAGTTGAGAAACTATCCCGAAAGCGATGTACAGGTTCGAAAGATAGCCGCGGAGATATGGGGCGACCTGGACGGTAAAACCCGTATCGAGCGCCGGTTTGGAAAAGGACGCATCATTTGGGGTATGACGCCGGGAGAAGTGCTTACCGCTGATGGTATAACGCAAGATTTTAGTTTTACCGGCCAGGCAGAGAAACCCGATGAATTTGACTATATCCATCGAAAGAGTGGTGAAACGGAAATATATTTTGTCATTAACCGTACCAACCAATTTCAAACGCGCGATTTTACCTTTCGGATTACCGGCAAACAACCCGAGATATGGGATGCTGTAAGCGGTAAAACTATGATAGCGAAAGCCTTTCATCAAGCCAACAACTGTACTACATTATCACTTGAGTTTGATGCTTTCAGTTCTTACTTTATCGTCTTTCGCAAACCTGTCCCTACATACGCCAATGGAAAAGCGGAGCGGAATTTTCCGAAGCTGGTGGAACTAAAGAAATTGGAAGGCTCATGGATCACCACATTTGATCCAAAATGGGGTGGTCCGGCCAAGGCGGAGTTCCCTGAACTGATCAGCTGGACTGAACGGCCCGAAGAAGGAATTAAGTATTATTCGGGTACCGCTATTTATACTAAAACTTTTGATTTGGAATATAAAGCTAAGTCAGGGAGATTATTTCTAGATCTTGGAGAAGTTAAAGATGTCGCGGAAGTTCGTTTAAACGGCAAAAAATTGGGGGTTTTATGGTGTGCTCCCTGGCGTGTTGAAATCACTGATGCTGTAAAGCAAAAAGGCAATGTATTGGAGGTTGATGTGATCAATTTATGGGCAAATCGTGTGGTACATGATCTAAGTTTACCCAAAGAAAAAAGAATTGCCAAAACCCA
>CAZJDB010000046.1:0-10670 GCA_964544695.1 uncultured Chitinophagaceae bacterium | reverse complement strand
GATGGCCGTGACAATTTACGTATGCTTCAGTTCCGCGGATTATTTCCTGAGCAAAGTGTCCCCGCAGATCCGCAGGGTGGTGATGAAGCTGCTGGCATTTATCCTCTTATGCATCGGGGGGCAAATCATGTATAACGGGTTGCACGCGGCGGGGTTAGTGCGATAATTTGTAGACGAGCCAGACCAATAGGAGGGCCATTGCGATGAGGGCCGGGGTCTTATACATTGCGATCCAATGTTGTTGCCTTTTGTCTTTCACGAATTTGTCGATTTCCCGGCTATCGTGCAATTTCCTCCATTGGGGTACGAGTTGTAAAGCCAGTTTATAGGGAAGTGTTTCCGCTGCCTTTATCAGGTTTGTTAAAATTGCTTGTGTTGCGCTTTGGTCTTTGAAAGGCGCTAACGCATCAATCACCTCATCTGAGGATAGGTACATAATTTCCCGGTATACGATTTCGGGATCCATGCGCGCCATTCCTGCGGTGTTTACCCGGTCTTCAAGGCGGATGGCTTGCTGTAGAATGCTTTTTGGCGTAATCGGCTCTCTTTTAGGCAGGCGCTTGCTTTGCTGGTGATACGCTTCCCTTTTCGCAGGGTCCGACAGGACTTCGTAAGCTTCCCTGACTTCCTGGAAATGTGCCGCGGCATAGGGGTTGTTTTGATTGCGGTCGGGATGGAATTCCATAGCCAGTTTGCGATATGCTTTTTTGATGGCGTCTGTTGAAGATCCAGGAGGAATATGCAGGATGGTATAGTAGTCCTTGGGCACCACAGGGGTGGGAATTGGCACAAAAATAGGAGGTACAGTAGAAAAGCTAACACTATGAAAAGGATCTTAATCATAATACTGGCCGTGGGGTTGTGCGCTAATCTCCACGCACAGGTGGCGGTAGACGTCTCCTACCAGACCTTTTACGATCAGTTGAGTCCCTACGGCCACTGGGTGGCCTATCCGGGCTACGGTTATGTATGGCATCCCTCCGCGGCGGCCGGGTTCCGCCCTTATGGTACTGCCGGTCACTGGGCCTGGACCGATGAAGGCTGGTGCTGGGTATCCGATTACTCCTGGGGCTGGGCCGCTTTCCACTATGGACGCTGGTTCTACGACTCCGACGGCGGTTGGATGTGGGTGCCCGGTTACGACTGGTCTCCTGCATGGGTAGCCTGGAGGTCCGGTGGCGGTTGTTACGGATGGGCCCCCGTCAGCCCTGGCTTTAACGTCAGCGTAGGCTTCGGGGATTACGCGGCTCCCTCGAATTACTGGTGTTTTGCGCCTCAGGCCTACATGGTTTCCGCGAACCTCAGCAATTATTGTTACGCTTCTTCCCGAAACGCGACTTATATCCACAATACAACGATTATTTCTTCAGGACATGGTCCTGCGGTGGCCGATGTGGAGCGCTTTTCGCACCGCACGATTGTCGCGGAGCATATTCGTGCGGCTTCGGGCCCCGGGCGCGCCGTAGCCGGGCATGGAGAAGTTTCGATGTATCGTCCTTCGGTGAACCATTCCACGGCAGCTACCGCGGAACCGCATTCGGTGCGGCAATTCCATGGAACGCCGCATCCTTCGTTGCCTAAGGGAGAATCGCGGACGCCTGCAGAATATGCAAGTGTTGCGGCGCATGCACATGAGGCGCATACTGCTGCTCCCACGCATGAGGCTCACCCTGCGGTGACGCATACTGCGATGGCGCATACTGCTACGGCGCATCATGAGGCGACGCCCGTGCACCATGCAGCGGCTCCGACGCATGAGGCCCGGCCTGCGGTAACGCACGCGGCGCCAACGCATGCTGCGACAACGCACACGGCTCGTCCCGCGGTAACGCACGCCGCTCCGACGCATGCGGCTCCGACGCACACGGCGCCAACGCACGCGGCCCCGGCACCAAAGCCAGTGGAACATTCCGAACCCCACACGGTAACGCACACAGCGCCTCCGGCGCACCAGGTGCGGCCGGACCATCACTCATAGAGGCCGGGCCGGCGACTGCCGGCCGACGAATTTAAATGGACAGGAGGCTTAGGCCTCCTGTTCCATATAGCTCTCTATGGGCTCGCAAGTGCAGATGAGGTTGCGGTCGCCGAATGTGTTGTTGATGCGGCCTACGCTGGGCCAGAATTTGTTGGTGCGTACATAATCCAGAGGGAAGGCGGCCTGTTCCCGGCTATAGGGCTTGTCCCAGTTGTCGATGATTACGACGGACTGGGTATGGGGGGCGTTCTTCAGTACGTTGTTTTGTTTATCGGCCTGCCCGCTTTCCACGGCGGCGATTTCTTTCCGGATAGACAGCATGGCATCGCAGAAGCGGTCCAGTTCGCCTTTGTCTTCGCTTTCGGTGGGCTCTATCATGATGGTGCCCGGAACGGGGAAGCTCATGGTCGGGGCGTGGAAACCATAATCCATAAGGCGTTTGGCAATGTCCTCGGCTTCGATCCCTGCGCTGGCCTTGAAGGGGCGCAGGTCCACGATGAATTCATGGGCGCACGTTCCGTGCGAACCGGTGTAGAGGATCTCATAGTCCTTTTCCAGCCTCGACTTCATATAGTTGGCGTTGAGGATGGCATATTCCGTGGAGCCTGTCAGGCCCTGGGCGCCCAGCATGCGGATGTACGAATAACTGATCAGCAGGATGCTCGCGGAGCCGTAAGGAGCCGCGCTGACGGCGTGCGTCCCCGAAAGGAACACGTGCCCCGGCAGGAAGGGCGCGAGGTGCGCGGCCACACAGATGGGGCCCATACCGGGTCCGCCGCCCCCGTGGGGGATGGCGAACGTTTTATGGAGGTTCAGGTGGCAGACGTCCGCCCCGATGATACCGGGGTTGGTGAGTCCGACCTGCGCGTTCATGTTGGCGCCGTCCATATAGACCTGCCCTCCGTGCTCATGCACGATAGAACAAATTTCGCGGACGCTTTCTTCGAAGATGCCGTAGGTGCTTGGATACGTGATCATGATGCCGCCCAGGGTGGGGGCGTATTGGCGCGCCTTGGCCCTGAGGTCCTCGACGTCGATGTAGCCGTTCTCGAGGGCTTTCACGACGACCACCTTGAACCCCGCGAGCACGGCGGAGGCGGGGTTCGTCCCGTGGGCCGAAATGGGGATGAGGAGCACGTTGCGCTGCTGTTCGCCCTTGCTGTCCAGGTAGGCCCGGATGGTCAGGAGTCCTGCATATTCGCCCTGGGCCCCGCTGTTGGGCTGGAGGCTGCAGGCGGGCAGGCCGGTGATACGGCTGAGGTAGTCCCCCAGTTCCCCGATGATTTCCTGGTAGCCCCGGACCTGGTCCATGGGCGCGAAAGGATGCATCTTGCTCCAGTGGCTCCAGCTGAGCGGGATCATTTGCGTTGCAGCGTTTAGCTTCATGGTGCAGGAGCCCAGCGAAATCATGGACGTATTGAGGGAAAGGTCTTTGTTTTCGAGTTGCTTGATGTAGCGCATCATCTGGCTTTCGCTGTGGTGCGTGTGGAATACGGGGTGGGTGAGGAAAGCGGAATGCCTTTGAGCGAACGTCGGAATGGCCGCCGTTGCGCCCGGAACGCCCTTGCCTCTCACGCCGAATACGCTCAGGATATCCTGGATGTCTTCGCCGGTGGTGGTTTCATCCAGCGAAATGCCAATGCCGCCGGCCCCATAGTGGAAGTTGATGCCCGCTTCCAACGCGCGAGGCCGAACCTTACTGGCGTCGGCCTCCACGAACACCGTATCGAAGAAATGCTGATGCCGCAACTTGAAACCTCCGGTCTTGAGCTCCGTCGCCAGGATGCTGGCAAAACAACCCACGCGACCCGCGATGCTCCGAAGGCCTTCGGGCCCGTGATAGACGGCATACATGGCAGCCATATTGGCGAGCAGGGCCTGGGCCGTGCAGATATTTGAAGTTGCTTTTTCCCTCTTGATGTGTTGTTCCCTGGTCTGAAGGGCCATCCGGAGGGCCCTGTTTCCCTGGGCGTCCACGGACACCCCGATGATACGGCCGGGCATGCCCCTCTTGAATTCCTCCTTGGTGGTAAAGAAGGCGGCATGCGGTCCACCGTAGCCTAAAGGCACCCCGAAGCGTTGGGAAGAACCGAAGGCGATATCGGCGTCCAGTTCGCCGGGGGAGGTCAGCAGCGTCAGCGCCAGCAAGTCGGTCGCCATGGCGACGTAACCCCCGGCGGCGTGCACTTTTTGAATGAAGGAGCGATAATCCTGGATACCGCCTTCGGCATCGGGATATTGCATGAGAGCTCCGAAATACGTGTCATCGATGGATGCCTTTTCGAAGGAACCCTTGACGACGGTAATGCCCAGGGGCTTGGCCCGGGTCAGGACTACGTCCAGGGTCTGGGCCAACACCCTGTCATCCACGAAGAAGCGGGGCGACTTCACCTCATCGGTGCGGTTCACGTGATGGAACAACAGGCTCATGGCTTCGGCAGCCGCGGTGGCTTCGTCCAGGAGGCTGGCCCCCGAAATGGGCAGGCCCGTCAGGTCTGCCGCCATGGTCTGAAAGTTCAGGAGGCTTTCCAAACGACCCTGGGAAATCTCGGCCTGATAGGGAGTGTATTGGGTATACCATCCCGGATTTTCAAAGACGTTGCGCAGGATCACGCTGGGGGTAAACGTATCATAGTACCCCTGGCCGATGTAGTTCCGGTATATCTTGTTGCCTAATGATTTGTTTTTCAGTTCGATGAGCATTTGAGCCTCGCTCAGGGCCTTGGGCAGGACCAGGGGTTTTTCCAGGCGGATGTTCCCGGGTATGGTCCTTGCGATCAGATCATCGATGGTGGAGACGCCGACAGTGGTCAGCATTTGCGCGGTTTGCTGTTCATCCGGGCCTATGTGCCGGTGCTGAAATTCGGTAGACATATGGGAGTTGACCTTTGCTTTACTTAAGAATTGGCAAAGTTACGAATTTTGCCGTTCCTTCAGACGTAGCTCCGCGCTCGTCTGGCGGCTGCCATCATGGCTCCATCCCGGCGGCCCGAAAACGTAGTTCATCTTCTGTTTCCAGGATAAATCCCTGCGGCATAAGTCCCGCGTGATGGCCACCCATTCGTGGAAAATGATGTTGACCGGTCCCGGCTTCTCAAGCTCTTTGGTCAGGCCGTAGCGGATGGGTTGGTAGTCGTTCAACTCCGGCTGGAAGGTCCCGAACCATTTATCCCAAAGGATGAGGAACATCCCAAGGTTCTTGTCCAGGTAGCGGGGATTGCTGGCATGATGGACCTTGTGGTGGCTGGGGGTAACCAGGAAGTACTCCAGCCAGCCCAGCTTGCCGATCTTTTCGGTGTGCACCAGGATCCCCCAGATCTGGGTCGCCGAGTACATGAAGGCGATGTTCAGGGGAGAAAAGCCCACCCACGCCAGGGGAATGAAAAATATGAAGCGGTAAAGGGGCTCGAAGACGCTGCTCCGGAAGCCCACCGTAAAGTTGAATTGCGGGCTCGAATGATGGGTCACGTGCACGGCCCAGAACAAGCGGCAGATGTGATCGATGCGGTGGAGCCAGTAGTACATGAAGTCTTCGGCTACCAATAACCCGATCCAATAGAGAATACTCTCTTCCAGGGTGATTATGCGCTGGTTATAAAACCACTGGAGCACCCAAACGTAAATACCCCTGAAGGCCAAATCTATGGCCGAATTGGCCAGCATCAGGTAGATATTCGTGAACGTATCCTTGAGGGTGTAAGAGCGCCTTCGCTGGGCGTGACTCAGCAGGATTTCCAGGCCGATCACGATCAGGTATATAGGCGTAGACAGGAGGATGAGCCATTGTTCTCTTAGGGACCCCATGGATGTGCGACGGTTTTAGCAGGTAAAGGTATTACTTTTGTGCTATGGATGAAAACTGGCAAATCCGGGCGGCCGAGCGGCGAAAAACCTACCAAACGTGGCTGAAAAGGGCCGACCGAAACAAAGCCCTGGACCTCCTGCCGGCGCTGCATGAAGAGGCCTTCAGCAAGATAAATTGCCTGACCTGCGCCAACTGCTGCAAACACCATTCCCCCCGCTTCAAGACACCCGATATCAAGCGCATCGCGCGCCGCCTGAAAATGAAGGAAGGCGCCTTCATCGAGACCTACCTGCGCCTGGACGAGGAAGGGGATTATGTGGTGAAGATTTTGCCCTGCCCTTTCCTGGGGGCGGACAATGCGTGCGGCATTTATGAGGACCGGCCATCCGACTGCGCTCGATATCCTTATACCGACGAGGATGTCCTCCTCAAGCGGCCACAGCTGACTTTAAAGAACAGTACGGTTTGCCCGGCGGTGTATTATGTGCTGGAAAAATTACAGGGACTGGTTGCTTTGCGTTGAAGAGCAGTATTTCGCCAGGAGTTCATTGACCTCATTGCCATAATCTTTTTCGAAGCCCAGGGCCCTGGCTTTTTGCAAATCCCGGCACGCGTCCTCTTTCTTTTTCTGGTCGAGGTAGACGAGGGCCCGGTTGCGATATGCATAAGAATTGTTCGGCGCCACACCCAGGGAATTATTGATGTCTTCCAGCGCCCCTTCCAGGTCTCCCAGTTTGTATTTGCAGTATCCCCGGTTATTGAGCGTCCGGGCATCCTTGCCAAACCGATCGATCAGCATGTTGTTTATGTCAAGGGCCTTTTGGTAGCGCCCGAACTCGCCGTACATGAATGCCAGGTTGAGGTAACATTTTTGGTCGCTGGAATCGTGGCGGACAGCCCTTTCCAAAAGGCGGATGCATTCATCGTCTCCCTTCTTGAATCTCCATATATACAACGACAGGTCTTCCATAGTGGCCACATCGTTGGAATCCAGCACCAGGGCGGCGCGGTAATCGCCTTCGGGATCCTCCACATTACCCATGTCCACCTTGACCATCGCTATGTCCGTCAAAATGGCCGCTTGTGTGGTGTCCACAGTGGCCAGTTTGAAAGCCGCCCGGTAATCCGCCAGGGCATCCTTATAGAATTCCTCGTGGTACATCATTTGGGCCCGGTAGAGGTAGTTGAAATAATTCTTCGGGTCTGAGCGGACGGCGCCCGAAAAATCGTCGTACGCCTTGGAAAAATCCTTGAGTTCTTCGTACATAATGGCCCTCATACAATACAACTCTGCACTGGTGGAATCGCTTTCCAGGGCCTTGTTCAGCAGGGTGATTGCCTTGCCGAAATTTTCCGCTTTTTGCAGAGAGTCGAGGGTTTTCCTCAGGGCCTCATATTTAGGGTTGTGGGTTTGGGCATTCAGGCCCGCGGATATTGTCAGAAGTAACGCCAGGATACAGTATTTCATTGAAGTGAAGATACTCAATATTCCATTTTTCTCAAGCGGGGCGCGCTGAACCACGTCGTCCCCACGACCACCAGCGTCATGATCCCCCCGAATATGACCGAAGGAATGATACCAAGCAGTTTAGCCGCCAGGCCGCTTTCGAAATTTCCAAGCTCGTTGGAGGAATTGATGAACATGCTGCTCACCGACAGGACGCGCCCCTTCACGGCATCGGGGGTTTTGAGCTGGATGATGGTGCCACGGATCAGGACGCTGATCCCATCCATCATACCACTCACCAGCAGGGCGGCGAAACTAAGGTAGAAATTGCGCGACAGGGCAAACACGATGATGCAAAGACCGAATCCAAAGACGGCCGTCAGCAGTATTTTTCCCTGGCGCATGCGTAAGGGGAAGAAGGTCAGGGAAAGGATCATGATCCCGGAACCTATATCCGAGGAAGCGTTCAACCATCCGTAGGCCTGGGGGCTGATCTTCAGGATATCGGTGGCGAAGACGGGGATCACGCCGATGACGCCCCCGAAGAGGACCGCGAACATATCGAGGCTCATGGCCGCGAGTACTTCCTTGGTCCGGTAGACGAAGGACAGACCCTCCTTGACGCTGGCCCAGGTCGATATGACGTCATCCGCGGCGCGGCTGGAAGGCTTGGGCTTCAGCAGGGTAACGAAGAAGAGGCCAAGGGATGCCAGCCCCGCGATCGTCGAAAAGACCACGGTATACGTGCAATTGCCGATCAAAAAACCCGCCAGGGCATGGCCCATGATCGAGGCGCCCAGGAAGGTGCTTTGGCTCCAGTTCACGGCATTGCCCAACAATGGGCGCGGCACGATCTGGCTGATCATGGCGGAGATAGCCGGGTTGGCGAAGGCCCTCAGGACTCCCGTGGCGAAGACGATGAGATAGACGGCCCAGACTATGTTGTGATGATGAAGGATACCTGGTGTGGTCAGAATGAGGAAGCACGCTATGCAGCCTACGTAGCAGACCAGTGTTTTGATGGTGAGGGAGCGTTTGTCGCTGATATCGATGACGTGTCCCGCGTACAGGGCGAGGGTAATAGCGGGCAGGAATTCCGAAAGGCCGACCATGCTGAGGGCCAGCAGGCTGTGGGTCACCTGCCAGATCAACCAGCCTACCGTGGTGGCCGTCATGCGCAGGGCCATGACCAGGAAAAGACGGCCGAATATAAACGACCTGAACTCGGGGATGGCAATGGTGTCGAGCGCGGTGTTCATGGTCAATCCGGCAAGGTGAGATAGTGTTGCCCATCTTCATATTCCTTATGCAGGGCGTCCAGCAATACATTCAACTGCCGCTCGTTCCCCAGGAAGTCGGCATTGCTCACGTCCACGATCAGGGTCTTGAGGTTGTGCTGACGAATGTATTGGGTATACGCCTCCTGGAGGCGGTAGAGGTAATCGTTGGGGATGCGCTGCTCGTAGGACCGGTTGCGTTTGCGGATGTTTTCCTGGAGCCGGCTCACGGGCGCGTGCAGGTAGACCAGGAGGTCGGGCGTGGGCAACTGGGGCTGGATGATATCGAAGAGTTTGTGATACAGGCGGAACTCTTCTTCGGACAGGGTTACTTTGGCGAACAGCAGGCATTTGGTGAAAAGGTAGTCCGAAAGAGTAAGGCTGCTGAACAGGTCCCTGGTGGGCAGGATTTCCTTCATTTGCTTGTAGCGCTCGGCCATGAAAAACAATTCCAGGGGGAAAGCGTATTGGGCGGGGTTTTCATAAAACTTGGGGAGAAAGGGGTTGTCTGCAAATTCTTCCAGGATAAGGCGGGCATCGAAGTGGCGGGCGAGCAGGTGGGCGAGGGTTGTTTTCCCGGCGCCGATGTTGCCCTCAATCGTTATAAAATGATAATGCACGCCGCAATATAGGGAATTATTGCAGCCTGCGGACTGTCAGGGAGTCTTGGGTCCGTGCCAAGAGTTCGGCTACAGTCAGGCCCAGCAAGGGATGTACGAGACCGGGGGCGATTTCATGAAGGGGTTCCAGTACAAAGCGGCGGTTGGGTATTTCAGGATGGGGTACGCGCAGGTCTTCCCGTTCGATGATCCGGTCCCTGTAGAACAGGATATCGATGTCGATTTCCCGGGGTCCCCATTTCTCGCGGCGCCGTCTTCCCAGCGAGTCCTCGATGCGCAACAAGTTTTCCAGGACGGCTTCGGGGGACAGGACCGTCTGTACTTCCAGGACCTGATTGAGGAAAGGGCCCTGGTCCCGGATGCCCCAGGCCTCGGTTTCGTAAATGCCCGAAACCCGGACGAGGGGGCCGATCGACTGCGTAATCCGCTCCAGGGCCTCCTGCAACAGGGCTCGCCGGTCACCCAGGTTACTGCCCGTCAATAAGATTACGCCGTTCATGTGCACGAAATGTAGGAATTTAACAGCAAAAATCGCATGCGCAGCTTTCTCAAATCCTTCTTCGCCTCCCTGGCGGCTTTGATCATATTCAGCATCCTGGCAGTGGTCCTGTTCATCGGCTACCTGACCGCAAAACTGACACCATCCAGGCCGGTCCTGGGTTCAAAGGCGGTCCTGTACCTGGATCTTTCCACCCCCTTCCAGGAGCAAAGCCAAAGGAACGACGTGGGGATCCTCCTGAGGAAAGAGAATGCGAATACCCCCGGACTCTTCGAGGTCGACCGTCTGATCGAATACGCCAAGACCGATTCGGCGATAAAGGGGATATTCATCCGCTGCGAGGGGAACGCCAACGGCTTCGCATCCAGCCAGGAGCTGAGAGAAGCCCTGCAGGACTTCAAGACTTCGGGTAAATTCATTTATGCCTTCGGGGATGAGATATCCCAGAAGGCTTACTATATCGCGGGGATTGCGGACCGGATTTACTGCAATCCCGTGGGGTCCATGGAATGGGTGGGCCTTTCTTCGGAGGTGATGTTCCTGAAGCATACCCTGGATAAACTGGAGATCGAGCCCCAGATATTTTACGACGGCAAGTTCAAAAGCGCCACCGAACCCCTGCGCACCGACAAGATGAGCGACGCCAACCGACTCCAGACGGGTCAGTGGCTGGGAGACCTGAACGGGTTGTTGCTGAATGCCGCGGCAAGTGGCCGTAAGATGGACACCGCAGCCCTGGCCCGTTATCAGCAGCAGGGTTCCATTCAAACGGCCTACGATGCCGTCAGGTTCGGCCTTATCGACGGGACGCGGACAAGGGACGAGGTCCTGGATGAGCTGAGGACGAAGTTGGGCCTGGGAAAAACCGCCGACGTCAATTTTGTCACCCTTTCCAAATACGACGGCATCGTTGATTTGAACAGCCATGAGAGCGACAAGATCGCCCTGATCTACGCACAGGGCGATATCGTATACGGTCCGGGGCAGGAAGACGAGATCGGAAGCGATGAATTCGTGCAATGGATCCGCAAAGCAGTTGCCGAT
>CAZJDB010000045.1:0-30790 GCA_964544695.1 uncultured Chitinophagaceae bacterium | reverse complement strand
CCCTCGTCACATCCGCAAAGCACACCTCGCGCCCGGCCCGTAGCAGGGATACCCCCGTGATGACCCGGTGCTCCCTCCCCGAAAGGCGCGAAAGGATGGAAATGGCGTCCTCCCGATCCCGTGGCTTGCCGATGATGTCATTCCCCAGAACCACTACCGTATCGGCGGCCAGAATAGTGCGACGCCGCGTCCCCGCCAGGAAGGATGAAACCTCGGAAGCTGCCAGGGGCTGCCCTTCGTAATCCACTAAGGGCAGCGCCCCCGGAGTCGCCAAAGAACCCTGTACCGCCAAAGCCTTTTGCCGCGCGATATAAATGGGGGCCTCCTCGGCGCCCATGCCGGCGGGATAGCTTTCGTCGGTCTTGGGGACGATGACGTCGAAGGGGACTTCGGCCCATTCCAGGAGTTGCTTGCGCCGCGGCGACTGGGAAGCCAAAATAATAGATTCCATTCTAGTAGTATAAAAAGAAAAGCATGGATAGTATTCCAAACAGCATGATGATCTTCACCAGCGAGCTGATCCTGTGATAATCGCTGCTCGTACGGGCCCGCACCAACGATTGAAAAACATACAGCAGGGGCAGCTCGATCAGGAGAAAGCCATACCACGCGGACAGGTACATGTGGAAATACAAGACGTAGACCTGCACGATGGCCAGGGCGCCGATCAGAACGACGAGCCAGGTGCCCACGAAAACCTTGGCGGTGGTGAAACCCCAGGCGATGGGGATGGTCCGGCATCCATTGCGTGCATCCCCCTCGGTGTCCTCCATGTCCTTGACGACCTCCCGGATCATGGAGATGATGAAGGAAAAGACCGCATAGAGTACGCCGATCCGCGCGAAGCGCGCATAATTGACCTGGGGTCCGAGGTGGCGCAACAAGTCGTCGTGCACGCCGATGGCCAGCAGGACCCCCACGACCCACGCGGTCAGCAGGGAGATGAGGATATTGCCCGTGAGGATCTGGCGCTTCAGGGATACGGAATAAAGGAAAAGCAGCATCACGCAGGCCAGGTTCAGCAAAGGGAGGCTCAGGAAGTGGAGCTTCCACCCCAGGTAGGTGCTCAGGGCGACACCCGTCAGGGAAAGGAAGCCGTGCCACCACATGGCCCAGCGCCGGCTGATGTATTTGTCCACGATAAGTTTATCGGGCTTGTTAATCAGGTCGATGTTGACGTCGAAGTAGTCGTTGATGATGTACCCCGCGGCGGCGATCAGCACGCTGGCCACGCTGAGCAACAGCAATTGCCGGGGTCCCAGGGCCGGGGCGAGGTTCGAATCCCGGAAGGCGGGGACCAGCACGCAGTAATAAAACAGGTACTGGGTCAGGGCGATGAATACGAGGTTGGGCCAGCGTATCAAACGGAAAAATGCCTTGAGGATTTGCATGGTATTGGCGCCGCGGCGCTAAAATATTCAAAATAGCGCCGCGGCGCCAATCCGCTGCAAAATAGGTTTTTTTGCCGCGTCACCCGCGACGGGCGGTTCATTTGCTCGCCACCCCGGCGTCGAGCGCCCAATCATCATTCAACTTGAGCACCTTCTCAATCACGTCCCGGACGCATCCCTCCCCGCCGCGATGAGGCGAAATATACTTGGAGATTCGTAGTATCTCGGTAGCCGCATCCGCCGGGCAGCACGGCAGCCCCACGGCCGACATAGGCGCAAAGTCCGGAATGTCATCACCCATATACAACACGGAAGCGGGATCGAGACCGTACGTAGACAAGAGCGCCAGCTTATCATCCACCCCCATGTGCACCTCGGTGACGCCCAGTTTGTGCAGCCGGACCTGTGCCGCGGGTGAATTCCCGCCCGACAAAACCGCCACAAAATACCCCCGCCGCACGGCGAGTTGCAGGGCGTAGCCGTCCCGGGTGCTCATGCGCCGGACCTGTTGCCCGTCCTCCATGACCCAAACGGCCCCGTCGGTAAGCACGCCGTCCATATCGAAGACAAAGGCCCTGATGGGCTGAAAAAGCTCGAGTAGGTTCATAAAGTCGCGCCCCTTGCCGCCCGCCGCTGTCACGGCGCGCGTCCGGGCCCCAAAGGTAACCCCCCCGTTGCATAATCCAAAGGTTATGTGTAATTTAAGCGATCCAACGCTTGCCATATGACTCTGATTAAACGCATCGCCTGGGTACTCCTGGGCATCATCGTCCTCATCTTCGTCGTCTCTTTTTTCCTGCCGGGTACGGCACATATCCAGCGCACCAAGGTGATCAATGCGCCGACTTCCACGGTCTACGCCATCGTCAACGATTTGAAAACGTACGACGAGTGGATGCCCTGGAACCGCATCGATACGAATATGAAGAAAAGGTATGGGGCCACAGACGTGGGCACCGGCGCGAGTTACAGCTGGACCAGCACCAATAAGAATGTGGGCACGGGGAAGCTCACGATTACCGAAAGCATTCCCAACCAAAAGGTCACGACCGCCCTGGACTTCGGGGGCATGGGAACGGCCTATGGCGGCTGGGTGATGGCGCCAAAGGACAGCGGCACCGAAGTCACGTGGTACATGGAAACCAAGATGACGGGAGGCAATTTCTTTAGTTCCGTGGTGGGCAAGTACATGTGCCTGTTCATGGACAAGATGATGGGCCCCCAGTTCGTTCAGGGGTTGGACAGCCTGGCCAGCGTCGCCGAGCGCAACAAAGGTCCCCGCCCCCCCATCATCAGGATAGATACGATGACCACGCAACCTCAAACGGTCCTCTATATCGCGGACTCTGCGGCGAGCTCAAACGAAATTTCCTCTAAGCTGGCCCAGATTTACGGAACCGAACTGGGCGCCTTCATGGGGAAAACCGGCCTGAAGATGACTGCGCCCCCTATGGCCTGGTATTCCGGGGATCAGTTCCCCCTCCTTTTCCAGGCCGGCGTCGCCGTAGACAAGGAACCCGCCAAGCTGGAGGGACGGATCCACCTCCGCAAAATGACCGGGGGACCCGCGGTGGTGGCGCATTTCTTCGGCCCCTACGAGCTCGATCCCCAAGGGTATAAGGCCTTGCAAAACTGGCTGGTCGCCAACGGCAAGAAGCCCTCGGGGCTGCCCTACGAAGTATATATCGGCGACCCGGGCGTAGAAAAGGACCCCTATAAAGTTCAAACGGACATCATCCAGCCGATCCACTAGCAGCTGCGCGGCCAGAGCGCGCCGATCAGCCAGGGCACGAAGCCAGCGCGCGAGACGGCACTAGCGCGCGTAAAACGCCCGGATATGTTCGGAAAACAACCGATACCATTCCCGCAACTCCGGATCCGACGCCAGCAACTCCATGTGCCGATCCATCGTCACAGCATCCCCGCGAATAGCCGGCCCCGTCTGCACCTGCGAAGGTGAAAACTGAGACAACCGCGTAGCCGTCTCCAGGATCAAAGGCTGCAATAACGAAAAGTCATACCCCCGCGCCCCCAAAAACGAAGCCGTCAGGGTATAGAGGTAATTCGGAAAATTATTCACGAGCACCCCCGCCACGTGCATGGCCAACCGCTCCGCATCGGAAGCCACGCGCACCACACCCGACAACAGCGCGGCAAAAGCAGAAAGGGAAGCCAGCGCCGACGGTGACGACCCATCCACCAAAAAAGGTATCGACACCGGCAATCTGGAACGCTGCAGACTCTGCAACGGATACAACACGCCATAAGAGGAAGAAACCGAAGACAACACGGAAAGAGGCACCGCCCCCGCCGTATGCGCCACCAAAGCATCCCCGAGCGACAACACCGACGCCAGGTCATACACCGCCGCGTCGGAAACGCAAAGAAGATACAAGTCCGCGTCGCGCCGAAGCTCCAAAAGTGAAGCAGGCACCGAAGCCCCCAGCAAGGAAGCCAGCGAAACGGCATGCCCGTAGACAGGACTCCATACCTGCGAAACCGTACACCCCGAGGCCACGAAGAGCCGCCCCAGTACGGTCGCCACATTCCCCGATCCAATGATCACCAGCTTCACGGCGTAGACCCCACGGGCGGTTGGTAATCATAAGGCAGTAAGTTGCCGATCTTTTGCCACCACGTCCAGTATCCATGGTACAGCAGGTCCGTGTTTACATTACTGCCGTTGGAATAGATTTCCATGGGGAATCCCCGCGTGAGTTCCAATTGGGTGGTCATGCCGTCGATCGCCTTGCGGACGACGGGGACCCTATGCCCACTTTCGGGATTGGAAGGATCCACCACGAAATCATTAAAGTACCTGTCGGGGGGCCTTTTGCGTAAATAGGTCACGCGCAAAACCTGGGGCCAGTCCAGGACCATCGTATTGGAGTCCCTGGAAAAGACGATCTGCGCAGGGCTCACCTCCCCGGGGTATTCGTAGGTTTCGGAGTTTTCCCAAATCTGGTCGAGTTGCTGGTCGTACTGATCTAAAAGGGAACGGCCCAGCAATGACTCGGCAGACACCAGCCCCGACGAAGCACCGGCGGAATCTCTGGCCGTCTGGTAGGCAACAAGCAGGTTGTTCTTTAACCGCACCAACATCACGCTATCCTTGAGCCCCACCATTTTCAATTCAAATCCTTCGTCGGCGAGCGTATTGGTGTACAGCGCCCGGAAGAAGTGGAGGGGACTGCCGTAAAAGGCCGTGGCACGGTTGCGCGACCAAATCGCTTGCTTGGACGGGGTGCCCTGCATGGGGGTGAACAGGGGGAAAAAGGAATAAAAGACCGCGCCCGTTTTCATGTCGTAATGGAATTCGTCCAGGGTGACCTGGACTTCGTACCCCAGTGCCCGGTTTTCAACCAGCAGGGGCCCATCGGTGTAGCCCGTCAACACCCGGCTTTTGGGCGCGTAATGCAGGCGGATCACCTGCGGATTGAGGATCCGGCAATCACCTGCAAAATCGGAGGTCCCGATGAAGTTTTCGCGGAACTGCTCTCCCCATTTCTTATACCCATCCTTATCATAGGCCCTGATGGTGACCGCCCCCAGCTCGGTGGCCTTGACGCGAAGCGTAATCTCGAATGAAGTGCGCGGAAAGCGGCTGTCGATCGTTTCCAGGTCGGTTTCATACCCTACACTGGAAATGACGAGGATGTAGCGCCCGGTGGGGATGCCCCCCAGGACGAATTCCCCCCGGTCGTTGGTCACGGTCCCGATGGAGGTATTGCTGATGAAGATACTGGCCCCTGCGAGGGGTTTCCCCTCCGGGGTCCGCACAGTGCCGTGAAGGATGGTCTGCCCACTAATACCAGTGGTCATGAACCACATGAATATGGAAAACAGGACTTTATACATCGTAAGCCAAAAATAGGGTAAAAATTGACCCACTAATCTAAGGGAATGCCCACACCAATAAGAATGGAGAGATTTGACCCATGATCACTACGTGCATTCTGGATAACCAAAAATCGTTTGCCGAGTTCCTGAAATCGCAGCTCCATAGCTACGGGAACTACCAGGTCCTGCATACTTCGGCCTTCAACAGGCACGTGGATGGGGATATCGGGGACCTCCTCCACCGGGTGGACCTACTGATTCTGGGGGTCAACTCCGAATCGGAATGCCTCCTGACGGTAGAAAGGATTCTGAACCATTCGGAGGCGACCTGCAAGTTGATCCTCCACGACATCACGGACGGGTCCAAGCTGACCCATTTCCTGTCCCTGGATATCAACGGGCTGATCTCCAAGATGTGTTCGCGCAAGTCGATGATGGAGCACATCGAGGACAGCATCACCTACAAGTATTTCATCTGCCCCCGGACCTCGGGGCACCTGATCGGGTATTTCCGGGAACGCAACCGCCCCAATACCCTGGATCAGCTCACGCAAAAGCAAAAGCAGATCATCGAGGGACTCCTCAGGGGCCTCTCCTATAAAGAGATCGCCGTCCTGAACGGGATTACCATCAATACCGTCAACGACTACCTGAAGCGCATCTACAAGACGCTCAACATTTCCTCCCGGTCCGAACTCCAGGCCCGGTACAACCTGAACTTAAACAGCATGCACCTATGAGGCGCTGGTACGCCGTATATACCAGGCCGCGGGCGGAGAAGAAAGCGGCCGCGACGCTGCAAAACGCCGGGGTGGAAACCTATTGCCCCGTCCAAAAAGTGCGGAAGAAGTGGCACGACCGATATAAAACCATCGAAGAACCCGTATTCAAAAGTTATGCATTCGTGTATGTAGCCGACGACGAGCGCCCGATAGTCCTCGCGAACCCAAACGTGCTTCAGTTCGTGCACTATTGCGGCAAGCCCGCCGTCATCAGAAACGAAGAAATAGAAAATATCCGCCAGTTCCTGGGCGAATACGAAGGCAGCGCCATCCAAATCGTCACCGAAAACGACCAGGTAAAAATAACCAGCGGCGCCTTCGCCGACAAAACCGGCACGGTCCTCAAGAAATTCAGGCACACCGCTTGCATACGACTGGAAGTATTTAACGCATACCTGGTGGCGGAGATTCCGGATACCCGGTATGTACTAGCATAAGAAAAACACGCTAATGTTACTCACGTGGGCGAAGCCTGCCCGGGCGTGAGCAACTCCAGCGCCCGAAGGGCAACCATCATCATGATTTTCATCGACAACAGCGAGCGCCTTTTGAGCGCTGCCTTGCGAAACCGGCTGCGGGAAGCCTACCCCGGCATACCCATATGGCCCCTGCGCACGGGGGTACATGAGCGGGTCCCCGACCTGAAGCGAATGCTGCGGGAAAAAAAGATGCCCTATCCATTCGTGAAGTTTTTCCTCATCAGCGAATACCCCTTCAATGTATACGAGGTGTACGAGCAGGTGAAGGGGATCCTCCGGAGCCTGAGCACCCTGATGCTGGGGCACGTGTCCCTCCACGTCGTGATGAAGCTGAACCGAGACGATGTGTTTATGTTCGGCAGCATCCATAACCAGTGCGACCAGCTCAGGGAATTGTTCACGGAATTGTGCCGCACCTTTCCCGAAACGCCGGAGCTGCTGTTCAGTTGCGTATACAATGTATTCGGGGTCGTGGACGCCGCGGTGTTGCATCCCGACAGCAACGACATCCAATCCCTTTTGAACCAGCTCCTAAACCCCGACCGGTATGTGCTCGTACCCTTCGATGAGCAGGAGGAGATCTATGGGACGGACGTGCATGCAGCGGCAAACTCCATCCTGGAAAGAGAAGAAGGAAAAGGTGGCTTGATGGTCCTACCCGTGAACGCCCCCGTGTCCGCGGGACTGCTGATGGAAGCAGTAGGAAAAAAGAGACCCTCCTCCGTCCGCTTTCTCACCAACGAATACGTTACGTCGAGCCAGGTCAGAGCGCAATTAGCGCCCAAAAACCTGGACGCCAGCCTGACCGAACGTTTTATCGCTTACCTGGAATAAATGACTATGAATAGAAGCTTGTTCGCAGTTATGCTCATCGCCACGCTGGCATCCTGCAAAACCTACCGTAACATCGCCTACTTCGCCGACGTATCCGATTCGGCCCGCGTAGCCATCAAGAATGCGCACTATGAAGAGCTGCACATCCGACCCGACGACGTCCTGGACATTAGTGTATTGACGATGGACCCCGCGGCAAACATGATTTTCAGCGCGCCCAGCGCCATGTCCACGCAGGCCACCCCCACGGCACCGGGGGCGGCGGGGAGCACGGCCCCTACGCTCACGAGCAGCGGCCCCTCGGGCGCCAGCTACGTGGTGGACAAGAGAGGAGACGTGCAAATGCCCCTCTTGGGCAACATGCACCTCGCCGGGCTTACGACGATGGACGCCCGTGACACAGTCCAGCATAGAGCTGCGCTTTATTATAATAATCCAGCCGTTTACGTCCGCTTCGGGAACCTGAAGATCACGATCCTGGGAGAGGTGACCCGGCCGGGCACCTACATCCTGAATGGCGAAAAGAACACCCTCCTGGACGCCCTGGGGTTGTCCGGAGACCTGACGATCTTCGGACGCCGTGAAAACGCCCTGCTCATCCGGGATTCGCTGGGGTACAGCGAACTCATCCGGTTCAACCTGCAAAGCAAGGACATCGTCAGTTCCGACTATTACTACCTGCGTCAAAACGACGTCTTATATATAACACCCAACAAGGCCAGGATTGCCAGTCAGGATGCGGTGCAGAACCGCAACTTCGCGATCCTGGCGAGCGTGCTCACTATTATCCTGGCGGTCATCGTCCGGATTTAAAAGCAAACAATGGAAAACAAGACACCTAATAGCGCCTTGTCCCTGGAAGAAGGGGAAAGCCTGGGGCTCGACATCAAGAAAGCGGTGGCCCGCTTCATCGACCACTGGAAGCTGCTCACCTTCTCCGTGGGGCTGATGATCCTGCTGGGATACGTGTACTTGCGTTGCACGACCTCCAAGTACAAGATAAACGCCACCCTGATGATCCAGGATCCGCAGAAGGGCAGTTCCATGTTCGGAGACAACACGGGGGGGAACGACGGGACCATCGACATCAGCGACCTATTCGGCACCAAAAGCTCGGTGGACAACGAGGCCCAGGTCCTTCAAACGAGCGACCTGACCCTCAAGGTGTCCAGGGACCTCCAACTCTACCTGAACTACAAGGCCCCCGGGGGCTTCAATGACACCGATCTGTACGCGCGCACCCCGATCCGCTTAAAGGTCCTGAGCAACGTGGATTCGCTGAGGGGCGTGCGGATGGTGGTCCTGCCCCTGGACAGCAACCGTTTCCAAATCCATGAAAGGGATGGCGACGAAATAACCTATACCGTTCGCTCGGGTTATCCCTTCGTTACAGGTTCGGGGGACACCGTGCTCCTCGAAGAAACGGGGTACCCCCTGGAACGAAAGGCGTACCGCGTCAACATCACTTCCCTGGCCGACGCGGCGGAGGCCCTGGAGGAATCCCTGTCCGTCGTCATTCCCAACAAGCAGGTTTCCACGATCAACCTGATCCTGAAGAACTCCCGGAGGGACCGGGGCGTGCTCGTCCTGAATACCCTCATCAGCGAATACATCCGGGGCAACATCGAGCAAAAGAACGCCTTTGCGGATTCCACCATAGACTTCATCAACAACCGGATTTCGATCGTCGACCAGGAATTGTCGGGCATCGAGAAGAAGGTCCAGAATTTCAAGGAGGACAATCACATCGCCGACCTGAAGGCCCAAAGCGACGAGCTGATCGGCAGTGAGACCGATTCCAGGACGGCCCTGACCCAGGCCGAGGTCCAGCAGCAGATCGCCGAATCGGCCATCAAGTACCTGGAGGACTCCGCGAACAATCACCGCCCCGTGCCCTCGTTGTTACAGAGTCCCGATCCGACCTTTCTCCTCCTGTTGGACAAGTACAACACCCTGCAGGTAGAAGCGGACAAGCTGGCGCTCAGCAGTACCGCAAACAACCCCATGATGCGCAACCTCGACAATCAGATTGCGGGCCTGCGCCATGACATCCTGACGAATTTGAAAAACCAACTGTCGGGCATCAAGCTGGGCGTGGCCAAACTCGAATCCCAGCAAGGGACCGTGAATGCCTTCATCCGGGAGGCCCCCGCCAAGGAAAGGGCGTTCATGGGTCTCTCCCGCGAACAAGACATCAAGCAAGCCTTATTCATCTACCTCCTGCAGAAAAAGGAAGAGGTGGCGGTGACCAAGGCCTCCAATATTACCAGCTGCTCGGTGATCGATTCCCCGAAGGCCGAAAAGGACCCCTATTTTCCCAGGAAGTCCCTCATCATGCTGATGTGCGTCCTGGCGGGGATCGCCCTGCCCTATGGGGGAATCCTGTTCCGGGACATGCTCGACAATAAGGTGTCGGGGAACCAGGACCTGACGCACGCGGGCGCGGTGTCGCTGGGAGAAGTGGGGCACTCCAACCTGAAAAGTACCCTGGTCTTCCCCGCAGGCGCGCGCTCGGTGATCGCCGAGCAGTTCCGGGCGATCCGGACCAACCTGCAGTTCGTCCTGGGAGAAAAGGAATGTCCCGTGATCCTGGTCACCTCGAGCGTGGGCCACGAAGGGAAGTCCTTCATTTGTTCCAACCTCGCCATGGCGTACGCCTCCAACCAGAAGAAGGTGTTGTTGATGGAGCTGGACCTGCGCAAGCCTAAGCTCTCCCGGAATTTCGAAGTCCACAGCGAAACGGGTTTTTCCAATTACGTCATTTCGTCGATAGCCCCCGAAGATATCATCGTGCCCACCGAGGTATCGCCCTACGTGCACCTGTTGCCCTCGGGCCCCATTCCCCCCAATCCTTCGGAGCTGTTGTCCAACCCCAAGACGCGCGAGTTGATCGCGCACCTGCGGGGGATGTATGATTATATACTGATCGACTCCGCGCCCCTGGGTCTCGTCGCCGACGCCCAACTCCTGGCGCCCCTCGCCGACCTGACGATCTACGTGGTCCGTCAGCACTTTACGCTGAAGCAGCAAACGAACATCATCCGCGACCAGTTGGAAAGCGGGAAGATCCCGCGCCTCTATACCGTCCTCAACGACGTCCGCATCAAGGCCTCCAGCCGCTATGGCTACGGCTACGTGTACGGGCAAACCAGCGGCTATGGTTACGGCTACGGCTACTGGAACGGAAACGGACAACTCAATGGAAAAAAACAAAAAACATATGAAGACAGCACTCGTAACCGGAGTTAACGGCCAGGACGGAGCCTACCTGGCAGAATTACTCCTGGAAAAAGGGTACATGGTCCACGGCGTCAAGCGCAGGGCATCCCTCATCAATACGGAGCGGATCGACCACCTCTACCAGGATCCCCACGACGAAGACGTCAGATTCAAGTTGCATTACGGCGACACGACCGATTCTACCAACCTGATCCGCATTATTCAGGAAACGCAGCCCGACGAGATCTACAACCTGGCCGCCATGAGCCACGTACGGGTCAGTTTCGATACCCCCGAATACACGGCCAACGCCGATGGGATCGGCACCCTTCGCATGCTGGAAGCCATCCGCATCCTGGGCCTGACCGAAAAAACGCGCTTCTACCAGGCTTCGACGAGCGAGCTGTACGGATTGGTGCAGGAGGTTCCCCAAAAGGAAACGACGCCCTTCTATCCCCGCAGCCCTTACGCCGTGGCCAAGTTATATGCTTACTGGATCACGGTGAACTACCGCGAAGCCTACGGGATGTTCGCGTGCAACGGGATCCTGTTCAACCACGAAAGCCCCCTCCGCGGCGAGACCTTTGTGACGCGTAAGATCACGCGCGCCGTGGCCTCCATCGCCCTGGGTTGCCAGGACAAGGTCTGGCTGGGGAACCTCGACGCAAGACGCGACTGGGGACACGCACGCGACTACGTGAAGGCCATGTGGCTGATCCTCCAACAGGACAAGCCCGAGGACTTCGTCATCGCCAGCGGGGTCACGACCAGCGTGCGCGATTTTGTGCGCATGGCCTTTGCAGAGGTCGGCATGGAGATCGGGTTCAGCGGTTCCGGCTTGGAAGAGCGCGGGTATATCGCTTCGTGCGCGCATCCCGATTACCAGCTCGCCATCGGGACCGAAGTCGTCGCGGTCGATAAGGCCTATTTCCGGCCCACCGAAGTGGACCTGCTCATCGGTGATCCGTCCAAGGCGCGCCGCAAATTGGGCTGGTCCATCGAAACGGACCTGGCCGGACTGGTCGCCGAAATGGTGGCCGAAGACTTGGAGATATTCAGGCGTAAGCGCCCCAGTGTACAATGGGAGCATTTGGTTCAATGAGTATACGGTCCATCCTTTTGAAGAATGCGGGGGCCGGGGCCTGGAGTAAGGTCTCGATCATCCTCGTGCGCATCGTCCAGGTGCCTTTGTTGCTGTCGATCCTGGGGGTCGATGACTTCGGGCGTTGGACGGTGCTGTATTCCCTACCCTCCTGGCTGAACCTGACCAATATGGGCTTCGGGAACGTGGCGGCCAACGATATGGCCATGTCCTCGGCCGCGGGGGATTTGCCTGCCGCGCGCCAGGCCTTTGCCACGGCCAGCGGGCTGATCCTGGCTATTGGGGTGGTGGGCATCGGGTTGATTTCAGCGGTCGTGCCCTTTTTGCCCTGGTGCGCTTTCCTGAAGGCGCCCGTGGCGCGCCACGATGAAATCGTTCGAGGGGTATTGTTCCTCTCCGCTTCCATTTTTGTGACGTTCTTTCTGGACGTGTCCCTGGGCCGCTTCCGGGCCGCGCGGAAAACGCATACTTCCGTGTTGATCTGCAGCTTCTTTCCGTGGATCGACCTTTTGGCTCTTATGGTGACCCTTCCCTTCACGCATCGCTTCGATTTCCTGGGGCTGAGCCTGCTGGGGTCGACGTTGGTGTGCTGTGTGGTGTATCAGTGGTTGAGCCGGCGCGCCATACCCTCCATTGTTTTTAATTTGCGCGATTTCCGCCGCGAGCGCCTCCCCGGTCTCTTCCGGAAGGGCCTTGCCTTCCAGGCCTTCCCCCTGGGGAACGCCCTGCTGTACCAGGCGAGCATCATGATCGTCCAGGCCGTGCTGGGGCCCGCATCGGTGGCCATCTATTCCACGACGCGCACCCTCGTCAGGACCGTGAACCAATCCATGGAGCTCGTGAATGCCTCGATCTGGCCCGAGCTGAGTCGCCTATTCGGATTGGGTGAATTGAAAAAAGCGTCGCGCCTGCATCGCGTGTCCGTGGAAATCACCCTATTGCTTTCTTTCGGTGGGGTTCTTTTCCTTGCTATTTTCGGTCCCTGGCTCTACCACCTGTGGGTAGGCAAGTCCCTGACCCTCTCGCGTCCCCTGATGATCGTCTTTTTGTTGCCCATCCCCTTCAACGCCCTTTGGTTTACCAGCAGCGTGGTGCACATGGCGACCAACCAGCACGCGGGCCTGGCCCGGCGTTACCTGGGTGCGGCCCTGCTGTCGGCGATCTCATGCTATTTCCTGGCGCGCTTCGCGGGACTCGAAGGGGCGGCCCTGTCCAGTCTCGTCATGGACCTGCTCCTCATACCCTACGTATTAAAACATTCCCTGTACCTGACGGGAGACTCCTGGCACGAATTCATCCGGGGCCGGGAATTACTTACCTGGAAAAAACGAATCGCATGAAAGTCACCGTCATCGTGAACGGGAAATTCCACGCCTTCGATTACGCGGCAGAACTGTATCGCCTGGGGCGCCTGCATCGCCTCATTTCGTCCATGCCGGCCTTCGTTGCCCGGCGTTACGGTATCGGGCCCGAAGTCTACACGGGGATGCCCCATTTTGAAGTCCTCAAACGCACCTGGCGCCGCCTCCTGCACCGCGAGCCGCCGCCTTCCTGGTATGCGCGCCTCTTCACTCGCGCCGCCATGCGCCATGTTCCTGCCGACTCCGACGTTATCGTCAGCTTCGCGGGGTATAGTTTGGAAATTTTCCAGGACGCTCGCTTCGATCACGCTTTCAAGGTGTTGGACCGGGGCGCGACACATACCATTGCCAATACGCAACTTCGCCTCCAGGCGTCCGCCTACCATGGTGTTTCCTGGACGCCGCATACAAATGCATTTATCGGACGCGAAATGAAGGAATACGACCTCGCGGATCGGATCCTCGTGCCCTCGAACTTCGTCCGCGGCACCTTTATCGAGAACGGGGTCGACGCGTCCAAGATTTGGAAGATACCCTATGGCATGAGTTTGCAGAAGTTCAAAGGCCTTTCCCCGTCTTCGGTTGCGGCCGCGCCCTACGTGTTGTTCGTGGGCCAGGTCAGCACACGTAAGGGCGTGGGCGTCCTCATAGAGGCCATGGAGATCGTGCGTCAGTCTCGCCCCGAAATGGAGCTCTGGCTCGTGGGTTCTCCTTACCCCGGGTTTCCGGAAAGCCTTTTGGACCAACCCTGGATCAAGACTTTCGGCGTCCTGAGGGGTCAGGCCCTTTACGACGCCTTTGCGGGTGCTTCGGTCTTCAGCCTTCTTTCCTTCGAGGAGGGCCTCGCCCTCGTCCTGACGGAGGCGCTCCAATTCGGCTTGCCGATGGTGCTGACGCGCAACACCGGGGGGGAGGATTTGGTCCGCGAACCCGAAGAGGGGTACTTCGTGCCCGTAGGCGATGCCTCCGCAGCGGCTGCATGCATCCTGGCGTGCATCGACCACGAGCGGCGCCCCCGCGAATCCCCGCGCTACACCTGGGCCAACTTCACCCAGCGCCTCATCGAGCACCTGGAACCCAAACGCGAAGCCGTATGAATCGCCGCTACCTCCTGGCTAAACGCCTCTTGATGTCGCTGTTCATTTCCTCCACGGCGGCGTTCCTGGGGATCGTGTCGGAAAGCACGGCCATTAAAGTGCTGGCCGGGGTATGCCAGGTGGTCACCATCGGACTGAGCATCGACGTCATAAAGCGATACCAGCGCCTCATCAAGTGGCGGATCGCCCTGACCTACCTGGCCATCATGTGCGTTTATCCCCTGGTGCGGATCACCATTACCGTCCTCCACGAACCCACCTTCAAGATATTCACCGATGCCTTCTTCATCCACGGGGGTTATTACCAGTTGGTTATCGTGGGCCTGGCCCTGGCTGTGCTGACCCGGGATGGCTCCGGCTATCCCCTCCTCTACAGGTTTGCCTTCTACGCTATCCCGGTAGGCATCCTAATGATCGCCTTCGGCATCAAGGCCGACGAAGAGACCAGCGTCGGGTTCGGGCAGTTGGCCATCAATAACTGCTTTATCCCCGTGGCCCTGCTGGCCCTCTACCCTTCCCAAAAGAAATCGCTGGCCCTGGGCTGGTTTTCCATAGCCGTTATCCTGATCGTCGCCGCCCATATCGATTCCCGCTCCTACACCCTCGTGGGCGTCTATTTCGCGGCGCTGTCCATATTCGCCTTTTTCCGGACGGGTCACCGCAAATGGGGGTACACGGTCATTATCCTCCTGGCGGTGGCCTATTTTTCCGGGGCCTACTCTTTCTTCAACACCAAGTCCGTCGACCAGAACGAGTCCGTAGCAGATAAATACCAGTTCGCCACCCTTCAAAGGAGCCTCGGGCAATTCCTTCATGACGGAAACCTCGTTCGGCTCTTCTTCTGGGAGGGGAATTCCAGGGCGGGCATCATCGTGGACGCCTTCGGCGGTTTCGACCGGGATCAGTGGTTGTGGGGAAAGGGCATATTCGGGAGGTATAGTTCTTTCACCGAACGCTCCACGATCGAGATCGGCTGGGCCCAGGAACTCTTCCGCTGGGGGATCCCCTACATCGTCCTGACCCTGATCTGCCTCCTCTATGCCCGGCGTCGTCTGAAGAAAGGGCCCTACCGCAAAGTCGACCTGATGGCCATCCCCCTGGCCAGCCTCATCGGGATCAAGCTGTTGGACGGCATGGTATTTGGAATGCCTTATAATACTATTTACAGCGCCATCGTCTTTTGGGGCGTCATGCGCACCGCCTTATCAACAAAAATCATTGTATGCTCCCCGCCTTTGTCAAAAGAAATAAAGGAACCATCCGCGCGCTCTTATACGCCTGGCGCTATCCCAGAGACATCGCTTACTGTATGATCGTCATGGGCTATTGGGATCCAAGTTGGCAATTGTACGGGTTACCCCTCATCCAAAAACACCGGAAAGCGCGCCTGACAATCGGCAAGAACTGGATCGCCTGCAGCAACCCGTGGTACAATTCCCTCGGTGTATTCCAGCAGGTTATCCTGAAGGTGAGGAATCCAAACGCAGAACTCCTCATCGAAGAAGACGTAGGCATCTCCGGGGCAACGATTTCGTGTTCGAACCGCATCCGGATCGGTAAAGGCACCCTCATCGGCAGCGGCGTCATCATAACCGACACCGACGCCCACCCCATCAACCCATTTCTGCGCCAGGACGACACCTTTATCCGCAGCGCCCCCGTGCTCATCGGGGAGCACGTCTTCATCGGCGCCCGCGCCATAATCCTGAAGGGAGCAATCATCGGGGATGGCTGCGTCATCGGCGCAGGCTCCGTCGTCACGGGGCGCGTCCCCCCCATGTCCATCGTGGCAGGCAACCCCGCGCGCGTCGTGGGCAGCGTCCTGGATGAAAAGTACCTGGAACATGCCTGAGGACTACATCATATGGTGCGGTTCGGTCCTGAACTTCCGGGGCCTGAGCGAGTACCGCGGCGAAACCCCCGCCGCCACCCAATGGTCGCGCGGCCTCTTGCGCGGCTTCCAGGAAAACGGCATCGGCGTCCGGGGCTTCGCGCCCATGTGGGATGCCCTCTTCCCGAAGGGTCGCCTCTTTCCCGGCTCTGCTTCGGGGTTGGAGGAAAGCATACCCCAAACGACCGTACCCTATATCAATCTTCCCGGCATCCGGCCCGCCTCCGTAGCCTGGTCGCTCCACCAGCGCCTGCATCGCCACCTCGCCTCGGGTCATCGCCCCCTGGCCATATTGAACTACAACCCCTATCCCCATTACTGTCGCGCCATCGAACCCATCGCACGGCGCTACCCCGACATCCCCTGGGTGAATGTGGTGTTGGACCTGGACGATCCCATGGTCGACGGATGGGTCGCCTTTAAAGAAGCCACCGCCGCTTCCCGGGGAAATGTCTTTCTTTCCTGGTGGGGCTATTGCCACGCCCCCGGCCACGCAAAATTGCACCTCGACGGCGGATGGGAAACCGCGCCCGCCCCCGCGCCGCCCGTCGCCGCTGCCCCTTCGGCGCCCGCCACCTCCCCGACGGCGAGGCCCTTTGCCCCTCTCTCGGCTCTCCCGAAAACCTTCATCTACGCCGGTAAATTCGCCGGCTACGGCGGCATCGGCGAAATTTTGGAGGCCATTCGCGGCTATCCGCGCACCGATGTCTTTTTTGATTTCTATGGAAAGGGTTCCTGCGAGCAGCTCTCGCAACTCGCGGCGTCCGACCCCCGCGTGCGCATCCGGGGCTTCGTCCCCGACGCCGAACTCGAGGAGGCCTGCCGGAAGGCATACGCTTTTCTCAGCCCCCGCGACCTCGACTTTCAGGGCACGCGCATGATCTTCCCTTCCAAATTGTTGTTTTATTTGAAATTCCGCAAGCCCGTGCTGAGCCCCCTGTTGCCCGGCTTGTCCCCCGAATACGAAGCCTTACTCCTGCAACCCACCGTCAGCTGGGGCGCAGCCATCGACAAGGCACTCGCCATGACCCCGGCCGACCTCGAGGCGCACGACGCCCGATGCGGCGCTTTCCTCGAAACCCGGGCCTGGAAACGGCAAGCGGCCCGATTATTGACCTTCATCCAGGAACTGCATGTATAACATCGCGATCATCTGGGGCAAATGGGGCCCATACCATTACGCGCGCTTCAGCGCCCTGGCCAGCGTCTGGAATTCCTGCACGGGGATAGCCCTGGCGGGGAAAAGCAGCAACTATGCGTGGGCGCCGGTCGCGCAGCCCTTGGTTCACGTTTTGAACCCCGACCTCGACCAGGAGACCCTTTCCCCGCTCAAAGTCGCCATCCAGGTTTTCAAGTTTTTGAAAAAGGAACGCATCCGCATCGCCTTCCTCCCCAGCTACTGGCCCGCGCGTTCCCTGGGTATCCTCCTGGCATCCCGCCTGGCCGGGGCACGCTGCATCATGATGAACGAGTCCCACGCGGGCACCGAACACGCCGGAGGCCTGGGCCGCTGGATCAAGCGCCTGCTCCTCCGCCTCTTCAACGCCGGCCTCGTAGGGGGCACGCCCCAGATCACGCACTTTACGCAACTGGGCATGCCCGCCGACAAGCTGTTCAAGGGCTACGATACCATCGACAACGAATACTTTTCCTCCCAGGCGGAAATCGTGCGCGGGCGCGCCGCTTCCGTCCGCGCACGCTACGGCCTTCCCGGGCACTATATCCTGAACCTGGGCCGGATGGTAGAAAAAAAGAACCTGTGGCTCCTGGTGGAAGCCTATGCCCAACTCTGCGCCCGTGCCGCCCAAGGAGGCCCGGAGCGCGGCCTGGGCCCCGGCGATCCCGACGCCGCTGCGCAGCCTCTGGCGGCCACGTGGCCCGGCGCTGCCGCGCACTCCGCAGGCCCGGTGCGGCCCGGTGCCGCCACCCACCCCGCGGCCCGCGACCCGGCCCGCGCCGCCGGCCCCGAGCCCGCCGCCCCTCTCGCCGCGGCCCCCGCCCTCGTCCTCATCGGCAGCGGACCCGAAGAAGCCGCGCTGCGCGCCCTGGCCCTCGAACGAGGCCTTGCCGTCCGCGACCTGGAACCCGGCCGCCCCGGCCCCCAGGCAGCCACCGTCTACTTCGGCGGCTTTCGCCAGATCGATGAAAACCCAGCCTTCTATGCCCTGGCCGACGTCTTTGTCCTACCAAGTGCATGGGAAGAATGGGGCCTCGTCGTCAACGAAGCCATGGCCTGCGGCCTCCCCGTCCTCGTGTCCCGGGAAGCAGGCTGCGCCCTCGACCTCGTTAAAGAGGGGGTCAACGGTCACCGCTTCGATCCCAAGGACCCGGGCGAACTCAGCCTCCTGATGGAGCGCATCGTCAACGACGATGACCGGAGGCGGGCCATGGGCCTGGCCTCCCTCGAACATATTTGCCACTGGGGCTGCGACCTGTTTGCCTATAACGCCCTGAGAGCCGCAGCCGCCGCTACGAATCAAAGCCTACTAAACCTATCCTCATGCTCTCCGTCCTTATCCTCACGCACAACGAATCCAGGCACCTGGAACGATGCCTGACCTCGTTGAGCGGACTGAGTGATGATATCCACATCGTGGATTCTTATTCCAATGACGACACCGCGGCCATCGCGGCTGCGCACGGCGCCAAAGTCGTGCAGCATCCCTTCGTCAACCACGCCCTGCAATTCCAGTGGGGGCTGGACCATTGTCCCCTGGAGTACGCCTGGGTCATGAAGATGGACGCCGACGAATACGTGGAGCCCGCGCTGGTCAATGAAATCCACGAACGCCTGCCGGCCCTCCCCGAAGACGTGACGGGCATTTACCTCAAGCGAAAGGTCATTTTCAAGGGTCGTTGGATCCGCCACGGCGGCTTCTACCCGCATATTTTACTCCGCATCTGGCGACGTGACGCGGGCAGCATGGAGCAACGCTGGATGGACGAGCACCCCGTCCTGTCCCACGGCAGGACCCTCCTCTTCCGGGAACACCTCGTGGACTGTAACCTCAACGGCATCCAGTGGTGGGTGAACAAGCACAACCGCTATGCCGTCCGCGAGATGGTCGAGCTCCTGAATTTGAAATACCATTTCATGGAGACCGACCAGCGCCTGCTCGCGGCCGACGCCACCCAAAGCGCCACCCACGGCGCTGCCCAAGCCCGGCGAAAACGCTGGATCAAGGAGCGGGTCTACGGAAAGCTCCCCCCCGGCCTGCGCGCCACCATGTATTTTGGATACCGCTACTTCCTGCGCGGCGGCTTCCTCGACGGCTACGCGGGCTTCGTCTTCCACTTCATGCAAGGCTTCTGGTACCGCCTCCTCGTGGACGTGAACGTCTCGGAGGTGGAGCGGATGACCCTCCACGATAAGAGTAAGGATAACATACGAAACATTCTGAAGAAGGAATACCAGGTCGATTTATGAAGGTATTGCACATCATCCCCACCTACAAGCCCGCATACGGTTACGGGGGCCCCGTCACGAGCGTCAGCAAGCTCTGCGAATCGCTCGCTGCCGAAGGCACGGACATCCGCATGCTCACTACGGACGGGAACGGGCAGGGCCACCTCGACGTACCCCTGGGCCGCAGCATGGACGTGGACGGGGTGCCCACCATCTATTTCCATCGCTTCACGGGGGACCCGCATTCCTTTTGCCCCGCCCTATGGCGTTATCTCTATCGCCACGCGCGCGACTATGATATCATTCACATCCATTCATGGTGGAACCTGCTCGTGATGGTGGCCGCGCGCCTGGGCCGTGGCACCAAGGTGATCCTTTCCCCCCGCGGGATGCTCAGCGAATACATCCTGTCCTCCGGCCAAAGCGGCCTCAAGAAATGGGCGCACCGCCTGGGGGGTCGAAGCCTCCTCGCACAAACGTTTTTCCACGCAACTTCCGAACAGGAAGCCGAAGAGTGCCGCAAACTCATTCCCGGATGGCAGGGGTTCGTGATCCCAAACATCATCGGCTTGCCGCCCGTAACGCCGCCGCCGCCGAATGACGTCTTTACCATCGGGTTCATGTCGCGAATAGACCCCAAGAAAGGACTCGAGCTGCTGCTGGCCGCGGTCAAACGTCTTTCCTTTCCGTACCGCGTGCAAATCGCCGGAGATGGCGACGCCGCGTACCTGAATCAACTGAAAGACGGCGCCGCAGGCGCCAAAAAAATAGAATGGCTGGGCTGGATCGGCCCAAAAGAAAAATTCGCCATCCTCGGCAGCTTCGACCTCCTCGTCCTCCCCAGCCACAACGAAAACTTCGCCAATGTCGTCATCGAAGCCCTTCACATGGGCACCCCCGTTTGCATCACCCGCGGAGTAGCGTTGTCAAATTGGGTGGAAGAAGAAAACATGGGTTGGATCACCGAACGAACCGAGGACGCCCTCGTAGCGCAACTGGAACAAGCGCATAAAGACCAAACGAAGAGGAATCGGATCCGCCAAACCGGACGCCAAATAGTAGAAAATTCGTTCTCGGAAAAGAAACTGGTCAATGAATATTCGGCGATGTACGCGGCAATAGCACCACCGGTACCTGAGCCGTCTCCAGCAACAAGGGATGCATACTACTCACCGCATCCGTGATCAGGACCTGCCCGTTTGAAGGGACGGTATTCCCCGTGATCAACAACCCCGAGATGGCCGTCACGTCGCGGGCGCTCATGCTGATCCCAAAATTACGCACCGTGTCCCCGACGGGATTCCCCGACACGACGTTCCCCGAAATGACATTGTCCTCCAGGGGCTGCATCCCACAGAAATAGATGCCGCTGTACAGGTTGATGCCCATGGCATCGTGCATTTGGTTGCCGATAATCTGACTGTTGAAAATGCTCCCGTAAAATTGCACCTCTCCCGCCCGCTCGAAGGTATTGTCCACGATCTGCAGGTGCTCCTGGTACAGGCAGATGGACACCAGCGATTCAGGGGTGGGGTTCACATCCCAGGGATGGTCCACGGTAAGGTTGGATCCCGAGGCCGACACCACATTCCGGTATTGCCCCAGTCCCGGTCCCGCCGTGATCGTGATCCTATAACAATTGGGGTTCGTGCCTAACCAATTGGGCGTCGCAGAGAGCGTCATCTCAGCGCCGGACACCGAAGTCGCGTATCCGAAAAACGCCCCTCCCCCTATGTCCGTCGTAATCGCCTCCCTGTTTTGGGAAAGGATATACCGGACGTCATTGTGCGCCATCATCATGTTCCGCGCCGACCCCGTAATTCTTGCCGTGGGCACCGAAATCCCCGCCGCCGCGCCATCGTTCATCCCCTCTATCTCGTTGTATTCGACGAGCACTCCCTGGTAACTGTATATGTACATGCCCACCCCCGTTTGACCCAGCTCGTTGTGGTTGTGGGCTATCCACGCCCCCGACGTGGGGATGAGGTACAGGCCAATCGCATTGTACGCATTGACCTGGACCGTATTGGTCTCCACATAACTGATGCGGATATCGGGTCCGCCCACCATGACGGGTGCAGGCTGGCCGTTGGGCAACTGCGTCCCCGAGGCCGTCAGCGAAAGGTGGTCCAGGCTGACGTGTCCCAGGCTCGCCAAATCCTGGCTGAAATCATACATGTTGATGAAATTCCCGATCAGGGCTGTCTGTACGGGCGCCGAAAAACTTAAATCCGACACCCCGAAGTCGTGCGTCCCCTGTATCCAAATAGGGGGAGGGGCACCCAACGCCGTCAAAAAGGTGGCCGTGGCCCCTGCCCCCTCGAGGTATTCGTGAGGCTGCAGCACGATCGGCCCCGTCAGCACAAAATTCCCTGCGGGAATCTCCACGATCAGGTTGCCCGACTTAGGCGCATTTGTCTTCAAAAAGCGGTTGAGCGTACCCGCCTCGAAGCCGGGACAGGCCACCTTCCGAACCACCACCGCCGCCGGCGCAGACGCAACCTGGAGGGAAATCCCATTGGACGCCAAATCCCCGTAGGCAGGTCCCCCCGTCACATAGAGCGTATATGCACCCGCAGGCAGCGAAAGAGGCACCGCCATGGAAATCTGCTCCGCCATATCCGTAGTGTAGGTGAAGGATATCGTCTGCCCGCTGTTGCTTTTCAACAACACGTTCCCGCTCGAAGGAAAATTCAATCCCAGGATGCGCAGGGAATCCCCCGGCGTGAATACGGCGGGTTCCAGGGGCCCATTCCCTACCCCCATGGCCCAATAGACCAGGGGTGCATTAATGCTCCCCTGCAGGTTCGTGTTCAGGATACGAAAGGCGTACACGGGTCCCCCCGGGGGCAACACGAACTGCAACCCCTCGGACGTCACCTGGGTCGCCGGAACCACCACCGGCGTTCCCCCCGGCACCGACGATACCGATACCGAAAAAGGGCCGGGGCCAAAAGCTCCCTTTACCAAAACCTTATGTCCGGCGCCCTGGCTGGGCGACACCCAAAATATCTTTTGCTGATCGGTTGTATAGACGGGCGGAGGGGGGAGGTGCGAATCGTCCGCGAAAATATAGGAAGCGCAATTCGTCTGGGCATAGACGCCCAGGGAAACGACGAGTAAACACATCAGAGTAACGGAGCCACGAATCACACCTCAAATATATGTAAGGAGGCCTGCCTAAAAATCCCCTAATTCCAGGGACATCCGGCACGCGGCTAAAATCCGTATGTGTGGAATGACTGCATACAAAGACTATGGATTCCGATCCGCCCGATGGAGCTGCATTCACGCCTACCTGCTGCGTCCTATAGTGAACAAACTGAACACCCGCAACGGGCGAAAAATTCTCGACATTGGCTGTGGAAACGGCTGGATGACGAACCATTTGATAGCCCTGGGTTTTGACGTGTACGGTACGGATGCTTCCGAGTCCGGCATTGCCATCGCGCGCCAGACGAACCCCGACCGCTTCTTCGTCCAGGACCTGACCCAAAACGTCCTTCCCCCTGCCTTACGCGACCTCCCCTTCGACACCATCCTGTCCACGGAAGTCATCGAACACTTATATGACCCCCGCGAATACCTGGACTTTTGCAAAAGGATCCTGGGCCCGGAGGGCGAAATCATCCTCTCCACTCCCTACCACGGCTACCTGAAGAATATCGCCCTGTCCATGAGCGGACAAATGGACAAGCATTTCACCGCCCTGTGGGACGGGGGCCATATCAAATTCTGGTCCCGCCAAACGCTGACGCATCTCCTGGAAGAAAAAGGCTTCGGCCAAATCGGCTTCATGGGCTGCGGGCGCCTTCCGTATATGTGGAAATCAATGATCGTAACCGGAAAACTATGATATCTGTACTCCTTGTCACCTACAATGAAACCCTCCACCTCGAACGCTGCCTGGAATCGCTAAGCCAACTCAGCGACGACATCCATATCGTCGACTCCTATTCCAGCGACGACACGCGGGACATCGCCCACAAACACGGCGCGCACTTCGTCCAGCACCCCTGGATCAACTACGCCACGCAGTTCCAGTGGGGCCTGGACCATTGCCCCCTCCAATACGATTGGGTCCTCAAGATGGACGCCGACGAATACCTGGAGCCCGCCCTGGTCAGCGAAATCCACGAACGCCTGCCCGACCTGCCCGAAGACGTAACGGGCATCTACCTGAAACGAAAGGTCTTTTTCAAAGGACGCTGGATCCGCCACGGCGGCTTCTACCCGCATATCCTATTGCGCATCTGGCGGAGAGGCGCCGGCAGCATCGAACAACGCTGGATGGATGAACATCCGGTGCTTTCCCATGGACGTGCCCTGCTGTTTCGCGAGCACCTTGTCGATGAGAACCTCCACGACATTCACTGGTGGATAGACAAACACAATCGTTACGCCATCCGCGAAATGGTCGACCTCCTCAATCTGAAATATCATTTCCTGGACTCCGACGAACGGCTGTTGGGCGGCGGGGCCGCGGACAAACGGCTCTCCGGCGAAGCCGCGCCGGGCGCAGCCCCGGCCGCGGCGACTCAGGCCCGTCGCAAGCGCTGGCTCAAGGAGCGCGTCTACGCCGTGACCCCTTCGGGTCTACGCGCCGGGATGTATTTTTTCTACCGGTATTTCCTACGCGCAGGCTTCCTCGACGGCTACCCCGGCTTCATCTTCCACTTCATGCAAGGCTTCTGGTACCGCCTCCTGGTCGACGTCAACGTCGCCGAAGTCGAACGCAAAACAAAGGAAGACCGCAGCAAAGACCACATCCGCGCCGTCCTCAGGAAAGAGTATCAGGTCGATCTCTAATGACGCGCTCGCGCGTGTCCCTGGCGGGGTTTCCCACATAAACCTTCCAGCCTTCGAGGCTCCGCGCGGCGACCGAATTCACCGTCAGGATGGCGTGGCTGCCGCAAACCACCCCGGGGCAAACCACCGCGCGCGCCCCGATCCACACCCCGTCCTCGATAACGATCCGACCCAACCGATAGGGAAAGGAAGATACCGTATAGTCGTGGTTCCCCGTCAGCAACAAGGCTCCCTGAGACAGGCAGACGTGGTTCCCGATCACGACGTCCTCCAGGTTGTCGATCCACACCGATTCCCCAATCCAGCAATGGTCCCCGATGCGCAGCCGCCAGGGATACTTGATGCGCACCCGGATTTTAAGAACCAAACCGACACCCACCTTCGCCCCGAACGCCCGCAGCAAAAAGACCTTCAACCCCATGGGCCAGGGAACGGAAGAATGAAACAAAAAATAATTGAAAAGGGACCAGAATAAAATCTTCACCCGACCCGCGCCCGGGTGATAGTCTCCCACCGTAAAAGCAGATAAATCAGTGTTCATGCAACTTTTTTCCATCGATCAACACCCCATGCATCCGCTGAACCGCATCGCGCACCTCGACCTTCGCCCCGGGGACCAGTTGGTTCCCCGACAGCATCAGGCCCGAGATGCCCGCGGTGCTGCGGGCGCTGAGGCGTATCCCGAAGGTACGTACCGTATCCCCACCGTTGCCCCCCGAGAGGATATTATTTCTCACCACGATGTCCTGCAGGGGTTGGCTGGAGCAAAAATATATGCCGGAGTACAAACTCACCCCCATCGCGTCGTGCATATGGTTGTCCAGGATTTGGCTGCGGAACACGCCCCCGTAAAACTGGACGTGGCCGGTGTTGTCAAAGGAATTATCCACGATCTGCAGGTGCTCCTGGTACAGCGAAATCGTGACCACCGACTGCGCATCCGGCACCACCTGCCAGGGCCGGTCCAGGGTCATGGCCGTCCCGTCATACGCCACCACGTCGCGGTCCTGCCCCATCCCCGTGCCCGCAATGATCGTCATCCGGTACTTATGCGGACTAACGGGGTCGGGCCCCCAGTTGGGCACATGAGTCAATGTCGTAACCAAAGCCGACGAGGACGCCACCGCACCCAGGTAGCTCCCCCCGCCGATGTCCGTCGTGATCGCTTCCCGGTCGTGCGCCAAAATATTTTGATACATATTGCCGGAGATATACATATCCCGCGCCGAGCCCGTAATCTTGGTTGTGGGCAGGGAGGTGCCCCCGTTGGCCCCAGGGGAATTCGTCACCCCTTCTACTATATTGTCCTCCAGGATCACCCCGTGATAGCTATAAATGTACATCCCCACGCCCCCGTTCCCCAGGACGATATGCATGTGCGTGAGTCGCCCGCCCCCCGTGGGGATCAGCTCGCAGCCCACCGGGTTGTACGCCTTGACCAGCGTATTGTCCGTTTCCACGTAGCTCAGGCGCAGGTCCGGCCCCGCCACCTGGATCACCGCGGGCAGCGCCTTGGGCTGTTCGGGACTTTCCTGAGTACAGCGTAACGTAACGTGATCCAGGACAAAGTGCCCCAGGTTCGTCTGCGACTTGCTCCACAAATATAAATTCACGAAGTTCCCCACCAGCGCCACACGCACAGGCCCCGTCACCGTTAGTCGCGACAGCCCGAAATCGTGCGTCCCCTGGATCCAGATGTCGGGCGTCGCCCCCGTACACTTCAGGATCGTCTGCTCCTGCTCTACCCCGTCCAGGTACTCATGCGGCTGCAAAATAATCGGCGAACTCAGAACGAAGGTCCCCGCCGGCAGCTTTATATGAACGTCACCGCTCGCCGGCGCGTGTGATTTGAGAAAAGCATCCAACAAACCAGCATTATCCGTCACGCCGTCGCCGTTAAGGCCCGGGCACGACAGCAGCGTAACTGTATTCGTCGCCCGCGTCGTCACCACCAGATTCACGGGATCCCCATCCCCCACGCGTAACCGATACGTCCCCGGTGTCAGATCCGGCAGCAGCACCGTAGCCGATTCCGCCTTGAAAGTGGTATAGGGAAAGTGAAAATCATTCAGGTACACCTCCCCTTTCAAAGGAAAATTCACTCCGAAGATGCGCAAGGTATCTCCTGCCGAGGCCGTATCCGGCCGTAGCGCGCCACCTGTGCCCATGGACCAATAGACCTCCGGCGCCCCGAATCTAACCGACTGATCCCCGACCTGAAGCCGCGAGCCCCCCGGTGAGACAAACGAAAAGGCGCTGGAACTGATCGTATCCACCGGTACGGGCACGCCATTCACCAGGACCGAAGTCAACCCCGGCGCAAAGGCGCCCGTGACGAGAACGCGCTCCCCCTGGGCGGCGCCCCCCGCCCCGCCGGGCGACACCCAAAAAATGGCCTGCTGGCCGGGCGAATAGACCGGCTCGGGCGGCATATGCCTGTCGTCTATGAAAATGCTCGCGCTGCAGTTGCTTTGGGCGCAGGCGCCAAAGGGCAGGAAACACAAAAGTGCACATAGGTTTTTCATACCGATAAAGGTACGCAAGGCCCGACGGGCCGGGCTCCGTTCGATTAAGGGGTTTCCCCCCAGTAGGGGTAAGGTTAATTTTAGTGCATGGAGAATAAACGGATCCTTCTGTTGGGCGGCAACTTCTATCCCGAGCCAACGGGCATCGGAAAATACAATGGGGAAATGATCGACTGGCTGGCCACACACGGATTCGATTGTACCGTCGTCACTACCTATCCCTACTATCCGCAATGGAAGCTCCAGAAACCCTGGTCGCGGCGTCGCTTCTGGTACACTTCGGAAGTCCGCGTCACCGATGGGGATGCGTACGTTCGCGTGCACCGCTGCCCACACTACGTCCCTTCCAAACCGAATGGAAAAAAACGTATGCTGCTCGACCTCAGCTTTACCATTTCAGCTTTCTTCAAAGTACTGCAACTCCTCGCCATGAGGAAATACGACGTCGTCATCACCGTCGCACCCCCCTTCCACCTGGGCCTCCTGGCCGTGCTCTACAAGCGCGTCCGCGGGGCAAAATTTCTCTATCACGTCCAGGACTTGCAAATCGAAGCCGCGCGCGACCTGAACCTCATCAAACAACCCTGGATACTCAAGGCGCTATTCCGCACGGAGCGCTTCATCTTCAAAGAGGCTGACCAGATCAGCACCATTTCGGAGGGGATGATCCGGCACATCGAGGAAAAGTCCGGGAAGGAAGTACAGTTTTTTCCCAACTGGTCGAATATAAGTTTCTTCTACCCCCTGACCGACAAAGCAGGCATCAAAAGAATATATGGATTCCTACCTACGGACAAGATCATCCTCTATTCGGGGGCGATCGGGGAAAAGCAGGGGTTGGACACCATCCTCGAAGCCGCCGATCGCCTCTCGGGGCAAAAGGATATACGCTTCGTAATCTGCGGCTCGGGTCCGTACAAGGAGCAACTGGAGGAAACCGCAAAGGGCAAGGGCCTGCAAAACGTCGCTTTCCTTCCACTCCAACCCCTACAGACCTTCAACCGTTTCCTGAACATGGCCGACGTCCACCTCATCATCCAAAAATCGGGGGCCGCGGACCTGGTCATGCCTTCCAAGCTCACCAACATCCTCGCCGTAGGGGGACTGTCGATCGTGACCGCCGACCCCGGGACGTGCCTGTACGACGTCGTCGCAGGGAACGAGATCGGTTTGCTCATTCCTCCGGAGGACCCGGAGGCCCTGGCGGGGGCCATCCAACAGGCTTTGGGACAGGACCATTCCGAGATCCACCGCAATTCGCGCTCGTACGCCGAAAACTACCTGTCCATCGACGGCATTTTGACACGCTATTTTGAATCGGTATAAGCCATGGAGAGCCGGTACTCATATTTATTGCGCATCACGCTATTCCTGGGGGACTTCTGGATCCTCAACGTGAGCTACCTGTGCGGGTACCTGGCCGTTCGCTTCCTCATCGACCCTACTTTGCTGAACCATTTCGGATTGAGCCAGATCCTCCTGTTCGACCTCAGCTGGTTAACGTTTGCGGGGCTCCTGCGCCTCTATCACAAGACAACCATGTCGAGCCTGGAAATGATTTTCCGCCAAACGGGGAAAACGGCGGTAATACACGCCCTGTTCTTCCTGGTCTTCCTCATCTACAACCGCGAATCGCATTTCGCGCTCAAGTTCCTCCCCGTTTGTTACGGCGTCATGATTGTCCTGTTCATCGTCAGCCGCTTCCTCCTCACCTACTTCACCGAGGCCCTCGCCAAGCGGGCGCGCCTCCACACCAAGATCGCCATCGTGGGACACAACCGCACCGGCCTGCAACTCGCCGAATACTTCATCATCAATAACAACATGTACAACTTCGAGGGCTTCTTCGACGAGCACTCCAACGCCCTCTCCGTCGACCCCGACGGAAAGATCATTTCCAAAATCGAGCAATGCATCCAGTTCGCCGCCGAAAACGACATCCGCGAAATCTATTCCACCATCCTCCCCGGCGAACACCTGCAGCTCAGCCGCCTCATCGAAGTCGCCGACCAGCACTGCGTCCGCGTCAAGTTCGTCCCCGACTTCAGCGGCACCCTCCAAACCAACTACCACATCGAATTCCTGGATACCATCCCCATCATCAGCCTCCGCACCGAGCCCCTGCAACAGGACGTCGAAAGCCGCTTCAAAAAGCGCGGCTTCGACATCGTTTTCAGCCTTTCCGTCATTGTTTTTCTCCTGTCCTGGCTCTTCCCCCTCATCGCCCTGCTCATCAAGCTCGAATCCCGCGGCCCCGTCTTCTTCCGCCAACTCCGTTCAGGCCGCAACAACAAGCCCTTCTGGTGCTACAAATTCCGCAGCATGCGCGTCAACCGCGACAGCGACCTCGCCCAGGCCTCCCGTGGAGACCGCCGCATCACCCCCATCGGCCGCTTCCTCCGCCGTTCCAACCTCGACGAACTACCTCAATTTTTCAACGTATTAAAAGGGGACATGAGCGTCGTAGGCCCCCGCCCCCACATGCTGAAGCACACCGAACAATACAGCGCCCTCATCCGTCAGTACATGGCGCGTCAGTTCCTCAAGCCAGGCATAACGGGCTGGGCCCAGGTCCGTGGCTTCCGCGGCGAAACCAAGGACACCGAAAAAATGACCAAGCGCGTGGAGCATGACATTTGGTACATGGAGAATTGGTCCAACATGCTGGACATTAAGATCATCTTCATGACGTTGATCAACATGATGCGCGGAGAGGAGAACGCATTCTGATCGCTGTCTTTGGCTCCTCCGAGCCACTTAGCGTCTTTTTGGGCATCGCCGAACTCCTGATGTTAGACCATCCTGGTTAATTACAATTTCCAATACAAAAAGTGAAAAGGCCCGCCAATAGCAGGCTTTCAGCAAATTAGTGACAAATTAGTGAACAGAAATGCATTACACAAGGGGCTTCCGCAATGGTACAACTTATAACGGCCTGAAGTGGTCAAATTGACTGGCCTATGTATCAAAATATTAAAAGCGGGATAGAACTATTCCCACTTTAAATTTACCGCAATAAAAAAATTAGTTATGACAAGCAATATTATTATGGTAACCCAAATTGACCCCCTAAGATTCTTCTCCTTTGGTAAGGAATCATACTTTTTAATTACTTCCTTATAATAGTCTTTGTTATAATAGCGATAAGAATTGGGAATAATTAAAAGGCCCAGCATAATCACCCAGGTTAACTTCTGCTTCACTATTAATGTCTGAGGATCGAAAAAAGCTCTATAATACATTAGCCCCGAAGAAAGCAAAAATAGCTCGAGTACAATGAGTGCAAATGTTGCCTTTGCATCACTCCAAAAGGGTGGTTTAGAAACATATTCCACAGATTTATATATTTTATAATAAATATAGTCGTCAAGTCTCATGGAATCTAAATTGCCAATAGTAATATAAATATTGTCGGTGATATAATCAAATTTACCATTATAAACTCTATTTGAAATCTGCAAAAAAAGAATGCCCCGTTGCCCCAGGCTCTCCAAGTGTAAAAGCGCCCTTAGGTACGTGATCCATTAAGTCATCAGCCGCTTGTCCGATACCTCCTGGGTAAAATGCATCAACCCCAAAATAAACTGCAGAAATTATCAATCCAGCTGGGCCCCCATAAAGACCAACTATAGTCATAACCATATCCGCTCCAAACTTAGTACCCGAAATATCTCCATTAACCAACTGGTATACATCGTACCCAACTCCTATAGCAGCAAATCCAACCCCTGCAATCCTACCTATTTTTGCTAAGCGTAGAACACTAACAAATTGATTGCCTCTAAATACATTTCCTAGCGCCGTCGCTTTGTAAAGTCGCAAATTAGATCCAACATTTGCCAATCCTGAAGTATGTTCGGTTATACCAGCACCGGTTGTTAATCCCCACAAAGCCATATCAGGAATTTGTTCCGCATAATCCTGCCCAGCTCCACCCACCAGTGGGCCAAAAGTAACTTGATCACTCGTGGAATAAGAATAAAACTGGTCATAAATAGTATAAGACATTAACAGTACCGGATCGAAGCGAGAAACAATTATGTCAATTTCAAAA
>CAZJDB010000044.1:0-5076 GCA_964544695.1 uncultured Chitinophagaceae bacterium | reverse complement strand
TCCGTTATCTCTGAATTGGTTTACAGGCCCGTTTTTAATCAGTGCTCCAGGTCCGCCCGATCCACCAGGTGAACATTGGTCATATCCAGGTAATGGTTTTGCAACTCATGCATAGCCAGCCCATGGTGTAATACACGGTTCGCTTCACTGCGATACATCAGGGTGAGGTTTTGAAAAGTCTGGGGATCGTACACCCTGATGCTGAAGGGACCCTTCGCATACAAGACGCTGCCGTCAGGATCTGGCTTCCCATCCAGTTGAAAACCCAGGCTTTCCAGCCCCTCCGCGTTGAGGGGGATGGGATACAAATCCTCCGCACGGTACCAGCATTCCTGGTCGTCCCCGGTGATGACGCATATTTGTTGCAATTCCCGGTCCAGTTGAATTACAGAACCCGGGGCCATTCCTCCGTCAAAGGCGGCGTTGACGATATCTCCTACTTTTAACACGTGCATGGGAATCATAATCTGGTTTTTTAGCGGGGAGAAGGTAAAAAATTATAGCGATGTGTACAAATCCGGATAGTTGATTGCCATAATCCGCTCGGGTTTGTCGAGGGCCTTGAAGCCGAAGCGGGCATACAGGCCATGGGCGTCGCTGGTGGCCAGCATGAAGCGTCTCAGGCCCTGGAGGTCCGGATGGGCCATGATTTCTTCCATAAGCCATTTGGATAAGCCTTTTCCCCGGTGTTCCGTTAGGACGAAGACGTCGGCCAGGTAGGCGAACGTGGCTGTGTCCGTGATAACGCGGGCGAAGCCTATCATTTCGCTTTGCCGGTATATTCCGAAGCACAGGGAATTTTCTATTGACTTTTCTACGATGGCCTTTGGGATGTTTTCCGCCCAGTAGGATTCTTTGGATAGGTACCCGTGAATGACGTCGATGTTTAGCCGGCTTTTATCGGTGGATATCGTATAGTCCATTAGCTGATGGCTTTTCGGAGTTTAACCAATTGCGCCAGCAGGGGTTCGAGCAGGTCGAGGCGCAGCATATTGGCCCCGTCGCTGAGAGCGCAGGCCGGATCGGGATGCGTTTCCAGGAAGAGGCCGTCGGCGCCCACGGCTATGGCTGCCTTGGCGATGGTCCCGATCATCGCGGGGTTCCCCCCCGTCACCCCGGAGGATTGATTGGGTTGCTGTAGCGAATGCGTGCAGTCCATGACCACGGGGGCTTTATGGGCCTGCATATAGGGGATGTTCCGGAAATCGACGACCAGGTCGGTATATCCGAAGCTGTTCCCCCGGTCCGTCAGGATGACCTTGTCGTTGCCCGCTTTCCGGATTTTATCGGCGGCGAATTTCATGGCTTCCCCCGAAAGGAACTGGCCCTTTTTGACGTTGACGACCTTCCCCGTTTCGGCGGCGGCAACCAGCAGGTCCGTTTGGCGGCAAAGGAAGGCGGGGATCTGGAGGATGTCCACATATTTGGCGGCGATGGCGGCTTCTTCGTGCGCGTGGATATCGCTGGTCACGGGCAGGTGGTAGGTTTTCCCAACCTTTTGCAAAAGTTGTAGCGCCATTTCGTCCCCCAGGCCCGTGAAAGAGCCTGCACTCGTACGGTTGGCCTTGCGGTAAGAGGACTTAAACACATACGGAATGCCCATCTCACGGCATAGGCCACTGACTTTTTCGGCTACCTGCATTAGTACGTCTTCGTTTTCCACCACGCAGGGGCCTGCGATGAGGAAGAATTGCTTGTCATCGTAGGATTGGTTTTTGAACAAATCTTTCAGAAAAGGAGGTATCATTGGCTAAAGGTATATTTTTCTTAGTTTCGCGAACTTATGATAACAGAGAAGATACTTGTCGTCGGGGCATGCGGCCAGATAGGCGTTGAACTAACGCTTCAACTGAGAAAAATGTATGGCGGCGCAAACGTGGTTGCTTCCGACTTGAGGGAAGAGCATCCTATGCTGAAAGGCACAGGGCCGTACATCCCGATGGATATTATGAATAAGGAAACCTTCCACGTCCTGGTGCTGCGCTACAACATCACCCAGGTATACCTGCTCGCGGCCATCCTCTCGGCTACGGGGGAAAAGAATCCGCACCTCGCCTGGAACCTGAATATGGGAAGTCTGATGAACGTGCTCGAGGTCGCCAAGGAAGAAAAGCTCCACAAGATTTATTGGCCCAGCAGCATTGCCGTATTCGGCCCCAACACACCCAAACAGGACACGCCGCAACATACCATCATGGAACCTTCCACGGTATACGGGATAAGCAAACTTGCGGGGGAACGCTGGTGCCACTACTACCACCATCGCTATGGGGTGGATGTGCGCAGCATCCGGTATCCGGGCCTGATCAGCTACAAGTCCGCACCGGGCGGAGGCACCACCGATTACGCCATCGAAATTTACCAGGAAGCGCTTGAGAAGGGCCGCTATGAATGTTTTCTGGGCGCGGATACTTATCTCCCCATGATGTATATGCCGGACGCCATCCGGGCAACCCTTGAGCTGATGGAGGCGAATGCAAGCCGCATTACGGTCCGCTCTTCGTATAATCTGAGCGGGATGAGTTTTTCGCCAAAGGAAATCGGGGCATCCATTTCCAAACATATCCCCGATTTCAAATTGACCTACAAGCCCGACTTCCGCCAGCAAATCGCCGATTCCTGGCCCGCCAGCATAGACGATTCCGGGGCCAGGGAAGACTGGGGATGGAAGCCTGCTTATGATTTGGATTTAATGACCACGGACATGTTGAAGAACCTGGCTCTTACTTCCGAAGCATAAAGGTATACAGGGCGATGCGGTAGAAGACCTCGTCTTCCAGTCCCACGTTCCTTCGGGCCTGGGCGTCCTTCATCCCCTCGCTGCGGAGTTGCAGGTATTTCAGGTAAGCGGCGGAGGCCTTGCCCAGCAACTGATGCAACTGCCGCTCCATGAATTTCCGGTTGGTCGGATCCGCCTCGGATTGCCTCCGGTCGCGCAGGTAGGCGTCCAGGAATCGAAGGCCTCTCGCTTTCAATTCCTTGTATAGGGGGTCACTTTTCCCCTCGAGGGTCGCTATGTCCTGCATCCTTTCCCGGGCAATTCCGAATTCCTGCACGACCTGCGCCGCATGGACGCCCCGGTGCGTACAAAAGTGATTGTAGACGAAGACGATGTATTCCTGCGCGGGGAGACCCATTTCGGGGAGGATGTCGTAGGGATTGAGGCGACGCCTTTTGGCCTGGGAAAGGAGCTGCTCATCGGGCAGGGGCGTCGACAGCAGGTATCCCGTGGCGGCGGCTTCCAGGCGTTCCCTTACTTTTTGAAGGGCCTGCTCGTTAAGGTTCTTATAGCGATGGATGCTTTGCAGGATCCGGACAAAGCGCCGCGAAGGGGGCAGCCCGTACTGGGCCAGTATATTGTCCTCCAGGTCCGAGGCCTGCGCGGTTAACGCGGGCGCCGCTCCTGGTCCTCCCTGCTCCTGAATACGTTGGGCGAGCTCGTAGTATTTCCTGATATACATGGAGAGACGGTCAAGCTAGTAAAATCTCCCTTAAAATGCAAGTAAAAAAAATTCCCTTATGAAAATTAATACTCTATAATTTTGGTAGACTAATAGCCTATGCTTAATATTGCCTCTGAGTTACGTGGCCGAGGGGACAGGCGGAGGTTTGCAAGACCTCATACGACGGTTCGATTCCGTCCGTAACCACTATTCATTAGCATAGCAAGCAATCGTTAGAGAAAGCCCTTCTTTTCCAGGAGGGGCTTATTTTTTATTGCAGGTTCAATATCAGTGCGCTGGAATAGGGCACGGTAATGGCGGTGGTATCCGACCCAAAGGGCAGGGGGTTGAAGTGGGGTTCCTGGGAAAGCGTACCGTCACTTTTCACGGCGCCCCCTCCGAGGGTAATGCCCGACGTGGCCGACTGGGAAGAGGCAGTCAGGTACAGGTAGGAGACGGATTGAAGGACTTTCCCCGCGTTGATGAAGACGTTGGCATTCGTGCTTTTCTCTTTGTTGATGAGGGTCAGGTATATACCTCCATTTGGCGTGAGGACCGCATAGGCGGTAAGGTTGACGCCTCCCGGATTAGTGAGATTTACAGGGATGAGTCTCCCCTGAGATCCCAACTGGAAGCAAAGCATGGCGTAAAACAAAGGACCCGCTGTCGGTCCTGATAGTTGGATGGGGCTGCCTGGATCGGTCAGGCTGCCGGAGAAATTCACCCCGGAAACACCCTCCTGGGCCAGGGTATAGAGCAAATCCAGGCCCCACAGGGCAGCACCCATGGTATTGCTCACGCCCTTTTTTCCCCCACCATCGATGGCGTTGCACTGGTCGATGCGGAAAGGCAGGTTCTCGGTCCTGCACGCGGCAACCGATTGGGTCACCTGGGAAAGAAAATTGTCATCCCTCGTTCCAAGGAGGTGGGCTATGGTTGCATCGCTGCTGCCGGGAGAGGACACGCGGTAATAGTGACGCGTTGCCTCGACCAGGTGGGTGTATTCGGCGCTGATGAAGGGAAGCACCCAGTCGTCGGTACCCGCCGCAGTGCTGGGGCCTTCAAAACTCAATCCGTTCTTCGCACTGGCCTGGAGGGCTTCGACATAACTGAGCCATTGGGCCTGGAAATCCAGGTACGTATAGGGCGCGGGTTTGAGGTTCAGGGAATCGTACAGGTCCGGCGCATTGCCTACCTCCAGGGCATACAGGGAGGTCCCTCCTGCATTCAGGGCGTAGGTCGCTTCGTAGGCATCGACCGTTTCGGGGGACTGGGCGAAATTGAGTCCCAGGGTCACTTTCCAGCCTATGGCCCTGGCAAAGTCGAAGAGGTTCACCAGGTCGGTCGTATACAGGGAGTCTACGTCTTTGGAGCCATTCCTGGCCTTTTCGGCCCAAAAGATTTGATCTTCACTGCTCCCGCCAATGCGCAACTGACCATAGGGGCCCAGGAGTTTCACCATTTTGACCAGGGCGGTATTATCCACGCTCAGGGAGGACCCCGTGAGCACACTCGTCTCCAGGCTTAGCCCCGCGAAATCCGGGGGGATGACAATGCCCGGTTGGGTGGGATCCACGGACATTTCCACGGTATCCGTAGGGATAGCGGTTTGAATCACCAGAACCTGCTTGTT
>CAZJDB010000043.1:0-35331 GCA_964544695.1 uncultured Chitinophagaceae bacterium | reverse complement strand
CGGCGTGGCCCACGAAGACGAAATGGTCGCGCTCTTTAATTACTGCCTCTATGACCTGAACTCCAAAGCTCCCAGTATCGACACGCCCCTGCATGCCTTCCTTCCCTTCCGCCATATCGACCACCTTCATCCCGATGCCGCTATCGCCATCGCCGCCGCTCGCGACGGCCGCCGCATCACTGAGGAATTGTTTGAAGGAACCATCGGCTGGGTGGACTGGCAAAGGCCTGGCTTTGACTTGGGTTTAAAGCTGCGTGCATGCCTCGATGCCAACCCCGGTATCCGGGGCATCATGCTGGGCTCCCACGGCCTATTTACCTGGGGAAACAATGCCTATGAAAGCTACGTCAACACCCTCGAAGTGATCGAACGCTGCGCCCGGTACCTCGAAGATCATGCCGGTACGCCTTTCGGCGGTCCGCGAATTACCTCCATGCCCGACCGTCTCGATCGGGCCGCCGCCCTGGCTCCCGTGTTGCGGGGCCTTTGCTCCTCGCAGTCGCGTATGGTCGGCCACTTCACCGATGACCCGCGTGTCCTCGAATTCATCAACTCCAACGATCTGTCCCGCCTGGCCCCCATGGGCACGAGTTGCCCCGATCATTTCCTGAGAACCAAAATCGCGCCCCTCGTCATCGGTCCCGACACCGACCTGGCCGTCGCCTTCGATGCTTATCGTCGGATGTATGCTGAATACTACGCCGCCTGCAAGCACCCCGATAGTCCGCCCATGCGCGACCCCAATCCTGTTATCATCTTATATCCCGGCGTCGGCTTGTTCGCCTTTGCCGCCAACAAGCAAACCGCCCGCGTTGCCTCCGAATTCTACATCAACGCCATCAACGTAATGAGGGGTGCGGAAGCCATCAGCCAATACACCTCTCTCCCCAGGCAGGAGGCCTTCAATATCGAATACTGGTTACTCGAAGAAGCCAAACTCCGCCGCCTGCCCCCGCCCAAAGCCCTGAGTGGAAGGGTCGCCCTGGTGACCGGGAGTGCCGGCGGCATCGGAAAAGCCATAGCCCGCAAATTCATCGAAGAAGGCGCCTGCGTCCTGATCAACGACAACGACGCTGGCCGCCTCGAACAGGCTGCCTCCGCCTTTGCCCGGCAGTATGGCCGTGACACCTTCGCCGCCTCCGTCCTGGATGTGACCTCCTCCGAGGCCATCCGCTCCGCTTACACCGCAACTGTGCTGGCCTTCGGCGGGGTAGATCTCGTCGTCAACTGTGCGGGCCTGTCCATCAGCAAACCCCTCGAAGAACATACGGAAGCCGATTGGGATCTATTGTTTGATGTTTTAGTAAAGGGTCAGTTCATGGTAACCCAAGAGGGCGTCCGCATCATGCGCCTCCAGGGCTTCGGTGGAGACGTCCTCAACATCGTCAGCAAAAACGCCCTCGTCAGTGGTCCGAACAATGCCGGCTACGGCTCAGCCAAAGCCGCCCAACTGCACCTGAGCCGCCTGAACGCCGCCGAGTTGGGCAAAGACCACATCCGCGTGAACACCGTCAACCCCGACGCCGTCATCGCCGACAGCAAAATCTGGGAAGGCGCCTGGGCCGAGGGCCGCGCCAAAGCCTATGGCATTACCGTAGCGGAGCTTCCCGCCTACTACGCCAAGCGGACCCTTCTCGGAGAGATCATTACCCCCGAGGATATCGCAAATGCGTGTTTTGCCCTGGTTGGGGGATTATTAAATAAATCCACAGGAAATGTAATCAATGTCGACGGCGGCCTCGCAACCGCCTTTCCCCGATAAATTTTTTTTATGCGCATTATTCCTCCAACGATTGCCGACTATAACGAACGAGCCCTCGCTGCCCACACACGTCGCTTCGAGTTCCTCGCCGCCGGGCTCGACGCCGCGAGTGTGCCCCTCGCCGCCGACTCCGATCCCGGCGCCGCCGGGCTCGACGCCCTCCTCGACCGCCTGATGGCCTTCCAGGTCGCCATTCCCTCCTGGGCTCTGGGCGCGGGAGGCACGCGCTTCGGGCGCTTTGGACAAACCGGCGAACCCCGAAACCTGGAAGAAAAGATCGAAGACGTGGGCCTGCTCCATACCCTCAACCGGTCCAGCGGCGCCATCTCCCTGCACATCCCCTGGGACATTCCCGACGACGCCGCGCGCATCCGCACATTGGCTGATTCCTTCGGCCTTGTATTCGATGCGATGAACTCCAATACCTTTCAGGACCCACAATACAAATACGGTTCCCTCCAGCATGTAGACAAGAGCGTCCGCAAAAAAGCCATCGAACACAACAAGGAGGTCATCCGCTATGGGCAAGCCCTCGGATCGAAATGTCTTAGTGTGTGGCTCGCGGACGGATCCAACTTCCCGGGGCAGCTTAATTTCCGCGAAGCCTTCCAAAACACCCTCGAAAGCCTTCGAGACATTTACACCAACATCCCCGAAGACTGGAAACTCCTTCTGGAATACAAACCCTTCGAGCCCAATTTTTATTCCACCACTGTCGCGGATTGGGGCCAGTCCCTGCTTTACATTAGCAAACTGGGCCCAAAAGCATTCACCCTGGTAGACCTGGGGCATCATCTGCATGGAACCAATATCGAGCAGATCGTCGCCCTGCTGCTCATGGAAGGACGACTGGGAGGGTTTCATTTCAATGACAGCAAATACAGCGATGACGACCTGACCGTGGGGAGCATCAAACCCTACCAGCTCTTCCTGATCTTCTGCGAACTCGTGCAGGGGACGGATCACACCCCCGACATCAGCTTGATGATCGACGCCTCCCACAACGTCAAAGACCCCCTCGAAGACCTCCTGCAATCGGTCGAAGCCATTATGATCGCCTATACCCAGGCCCTCCTGGTGGACTGGAATCGCCTCCGTCTGGCTCGCGAAAGCAACGACGTGGTAGCCGCCCAGGAAACCCTGCAGGATGCCTTCCGGCGCGATGTCCGCCCCCTGGTAGCCGAAGCCCGCTACCGGGCCGGTGGGGCCTTGGACCCCCTGGCGGTCTACCGTGGGGAAAGCGTTCGCAAGGGGCTCACCACCGAGCGGGGAAGCGGAGGCCGCGCCACCGGATTATAATGACACCTGTCGCCCTCATATTCGACGTTGGCAAGACCAACAAAAAGCTCCTCCTCTTCGACGAGCAATACCAAACGTGTTGGGAGGAATCCATACAACTCCCGGAAACGGTAGATGAGGATGGCTTCCCCTGCGAAGACATCGCCCTCCTGACCCAATGGCTCAAACAATCCGCCGCCCGGATTCGCTCCGATCCCCGCTGGGATGTCCGCGTCATCAACTTTTCGGCCTACGGCGCCAGCTTCGTTCACCTCGATCGGGAGGGTCGCGTAATGATGCCCCTCTACAACTACCTGAAACCCTATCCGCCTGGAATCCTCGACCAATTCTATCAAACCCACGGCGGCCACAAAACCCTGAGCCTTCAGACCGCCTCGCCCCTGAACGATAGCCTTTGCTCTGGATTGCAACTGTACCGGCTGAAATATGAGCGTCCCGAGGCCTACCATGAAATTACCCTTTCCCTTCATCTCCCTCAGTATCTCAGCTACGTCCTGGGGGGAAGGCCTGCTGCCGATATCACCAGCACCGGCTGTCACACCGGCTTATGGGATTTCACGTCAAACACCTACCATGCCTGGGTCTTCCGGGAAGGCTTGGACACAAAGTTGCCCCCGATCCTGCCCTCGGATACGGTGGAAAATAAATTGGGCATCGGCCTTCACGACAGCTCCGCTGCCCTCATTCCATTCCTGCGCGCTGCAAACGCCCCCTTTCTCCAGATATCCACGGGGACCTGGAGCATCAGCTTGAATCCTTACAATCATACGCCCCTAACTCCCGATGAACTGCAACAAGATTGTCTTTGCTACCTCACCTACGAAGGGCGCCCCGTAAAGGCCTCCCGTCTGATGTTGGGCAGGATGCATGACGCCAGAGCCCAATGGTTACATGAGGCCGCCTATCTCGACCTTATGAAGGACCTGGTTCAACAGCAAGTCCGTTCGACCAACCTGGTCCTCAAAGACTCACCCGTAAAAGAGATCCTGGTGGACGGTGGATTTAGTAAAAACCCTATTTTCATGGAGCTGTTGGCCCAGGCTTTCCCCGAGCTGCAGGTGCGGGCCGCGACTACGGCCCAGGCTTCCGCGCTGGGGGCGGCGATGTGCGTGCACGGGGCGTGGAATAACGCAGCCCCGGCCGGGCTAAATGAGTCATGAACCGAAAGATCATCCACATCGATATGGACGCCTTTTACGCGTCCGTAGAGCAAAGAGACAACCCCGAATACCGGGGCAAACCCATTGCCGTGGGCGGCTCCCCCGAGGGCAGGGGAGGCGTGGTGATGACCGCCAGTTACGAAGCCCGCGTTTTCGGCGTACGCTCGGCCATGCCCAGCAAGAAGGCGAGGGACCTATGCCCGCAGTTGCTCTTCGTCCGTCCCCGCTTCGATGCCTACAAAGCAGTGTCTGCGCAGATACGCGAGATATTCCACCGCTACACGGACCTCATTGAACCCCTTTCCCTGGATGAAGCCTACCTCGACGTCACCGAAGACAAACTGGAAATCGGTTCCGCCATCGAGATCGCCCAACTGATCCGCAAGACCATCCGGGAAGAGTTGAACCTCACGGCCTCTGCCGGTGTCTCCATCAATAAATTCGTGGCAAAGATCGCGTCCGACCTGAATAAGCCAGACGGTTTCGCTTTTATCGGACCCTCGAACATCGCCACATTCATGGAACAGCTTCCCGTGGAAAAATTCCATGGGGTAGGAAAGGTGACTGCGGAAAAGATGAAGTCAAAAGGCCTCTTTACGGGCGCCGACCTCAAGCGCCTCAGCGAGGCCGAGCTCATAAGAGATTTCGGGAAGACCGGATCATTCTACTTTAAAATCGTCAGAGGTCAGGATGACCGCCCTGTTACCCCCGACCGGGAAACCAAGTCCGTGAGCGCAGAGGACACCTTTCCTCATGACCTGAGCACCATTGAGGAAATGGGTCCCGAGCTGGACCGCATTGCCGGCCTCGTGCAGGTGCGCCTGCAAAAGTATCACCTGAAGGGCCGGACCGTAACCGTCAAGATCAAGTTCAGTGACTTCCGCCTCATGACCCGCAGCCAGACATTGCCTGCACCCACCGATGATTTGGAAACGATCCGTGACACCGCGCGACGCATTCTCGGCGCAGCCATTGAAGAAGGTTGGAAGGTCAGACTTTTAGGCGTGGGGTTATCCAATTTCGAAGACCAGGCACCCCCGGCCGGACCCCAGTTAGGCCTATTTTGATACCCTATTCCACTATATGTTACTATATAACAATTTGAAAAAGAATTAGTTGTGATTATAAAAAATACTTTGTACCTTTATCGTATAACATGGAGGTTATTATGGAAACAATCGATTTTAAAGAGGTGATGGACATCATCCACAAAGAATTCCAATCCCTGAAAGTGTACATGGAAGAACGGTTTGCTACGAAGCAGGAACTGGCGGAAAAAATGGGGGGTCTCAAAGTAGAATTGGTAGAAAAAATTGGGAATGTCAAATCCGACACGATCAAATGGATGTTCCTTTTTTGGACAGTCCAAATGGGTGCCGTCATTAGCCTTTTTATGAGCCTCCTAAAGAAGTAAACCAACATTTTCAATACTTTGCAGGATGCCCAAACCCACCATCCTGATCGCAGCGTTCAGCCTCATGGCCACCGCCGGAAAGGCCCAGACAAATCTCTCCCAACTCCAGCAACAATTCGTCGACCTCCGCTTCGGGATGTTCATCCACTTCAACATCCCAACTTATACCGACCAGGACTGGCCCGATCCCGACGCACCGGCACAAATATTCAATCCCACCAAACTAGACTGCAACCAATGGGCCGATGCCGCAAAATCGGCAGGGATGACCTACGGCTGCCTCACCACGAAGCATCACAGCGGCTTCTGCCTGTGGGACACGAAGACAACCGACTATAGTGTCATGCAAAGCCCTTATAAAAAGGATGTAGTGAAACAGTACACAGACGCCTTTAGGGCAAAGGGGCTGAAGGTCATGTTGTATTATTCCATCCTGGACACGCACCACAAGATCCGCCCGGGATGGATTACCCGCAAGGACGTGGAAATGATCGAAGCCCAGTTGACCGAACTGCTGACGAATTACGGAAAAATTACAGCCCTGATCATTGATGGGTGGGATGCCCCCTGGTCGCGCATTTCGTATGATGATATCCCCTTTGAGGAGATTTACCGCCTCGTCAAATCGCTTCAGCCCGACTGCCTGCTCATGGACCTCAATGCGGCCAAGTATCCTCCCGAAGCACTGATGTATACAGACATCAAGTCCTACGAGCTGGGCGCCGGGCAACGCATCTCAAAACAATCCAACCGGCTTCCGGCGCTGACTTGCCTGCCTTTAAACGAAAATTGGTTCTGGAAGACGAGCTTTCCGACCACACCTACCAAAAATCCGGACACCCTGATAAACCAGGACATTATACCCCTAAACAACGCCTGGTGCAATTTCATCCTGAACGTGGCGCCCAACCGCGATGGGTTGATCGACGAAAATGCATTAAATGCCTTAAGAGAAATTGGAAGGAAATGGAAAAACGAAGGGCCAATGTCACCCCTGCCGGAGGGCAAGGCACCCATTATATCCAGGAACATCGCCAAAAAGCAACCCGCGGAATCGAGCTGGAGCGATGACTATGCCATCATGGACTTCGGGAATGACGATAATTTCCGGAGCGCCTGGGCGTCCAATCCGGCCGTGAAGCATCCTTGGTATGGGGTCGATTTCCAGGGCGTAAGATCCTTTAACACGATCGTCATCACGGAACCTCAACCCAATATTAAAAGCTACCGGCTGGAATATTTCAGCAACAACGAGTGGCATTCGATCGACGCCCAAAGTGACACAGCACGCGTCAAGATTCATCGTTTTGACAGGGTGTGGGGAAGTAAAGTGCGCATACGGATAGACGGGTATAACGATCCTCCGCAGATCGCGGAATTCGGCGTATATGATGAAGAGCGCTGACCCTACTTTTGGAGAGCCGCGCGAAAAAAAGTCCCACACCCCGTCAATTCAAAAGTATCCCAGGACTTTAACATCGCCGGCCACCATTGAGGATCATAGACCCACCCCAGCCAGCTGATACCGTGTCCTTCCAGGTACGAGGTAATTCGGGTTCCATAATGCTCCGCACCGTCCGAAGGATCGCCGGTTTGAAGGTCGAACCCGATCTCGGTGGCAACCAAAGGATAGTTGGCTGCGGCGAAACCGAAGTCCTCATCCCACCGGGGCTCCCAGGGCTGAGGGCGTTTGTTGGGATAGGGGTGTGTGACGTAAGCAATGCCCGAAGCGTTGATTGGCGCTTCACGGAGGGGTGTCAGGTCGTAAGCCCAATCGAAGCCGGCAACCAGGGGAATGGTTTTAGTGTCAAAGGAGCGGATCAAAGAGATGATATCCTCATTGATCTTTTTCCAGGCATCCCAGCTCACGTTTCCCAACTGGCCCCGAAAGGAAGTGGGTTCGTTGAAGAGCTCGTAAAACGCCACCGTGGGGTTGCCATGGAAGTGGCGCGCGATCGTTCTCCAGAATTCAAAGGTCTCACGTTGCGTCGTATTGTAGATCGGGTCCTGGAACAGTTCCATTTCGAGGTTGCCGATGGAGTGCCAATCGATGTCCACATACATACCCAGCGCGGTGCACCACGCAACGGCCGAATCCAGCAGCACCAAATACCTTTCCGGTGTACGGTTCCGGAAGGCGGCGGGATGCACGGGCAGACGCACCAACATTGTCCCCATATCCTTCACGTGTTGGAAGAAGGCCCTGTTCCAGTGCCCGTTTTTTTCCACCTTGTCGGGATCGGCGATAGAGAGGCCCCGGAAAAGGACGCGCTCGCCCTTGTCATTGACGAAGTGGTTACCCGATACACTGATGCGCGCAAGCGTTTGCGCAGAGCCGCGCCCCGAGACACAGAGGAAGGCGAGGCAAAACAGTAGGCTAGTCCGGTTCATGGGTATAAATATAATCCTTACATTGCGTAACCATGTCAAAATCACTCTTAATCGTTGCGCTCGCGGGAGCCATGGCGGCCGGTCCGCGAATGACTGAAATGGGCTCCACCCCCCGCCACCCCGGCGTCGTTTCCTTTACCTACCGTACGGCATTCGCCAAAGATGTCCCTGGCACTCTTGATATGATCAAATCCCAGGGCCTTCAGGATATCGAATTCTCCAGTCTCTTTGGCCAAAAGCCCGAGGACCTGAGAAAGATGCTCGACGCAAGAAAACTATATTGCTCTTCTTATGGGATCTCGTATGAGGACCTCGTAAATAAGACCGCGGATGTCGCCAGGGATGCCAAAATCCTCGGCGCCCAATATGTCAGGGTAGCCTGGATCCCGCACAAAGGGGACTTTACTCAAAAAGACCTGGACCAGGCCATCGCCGATTTCAACAGGACGGGGAAAATATTAAAAGACCAATACGGTTTGAATCTCATTTACCATAACCATGGATATGAATTCGTGCCGGCCCCTGCGGGTGGCACCCTGTACGACCTCCTGGTCACACAGACCGATCCACAGTATGTCAATTTCGAATTGGACGTCCTTTGGGCCTATTTCCCGGGTGAGGACCCGGCGGCCCTCCTGTACAAGTACAGCAATCGATACAAGGCCCTTCACCTGAAGGACCTTAAAATAGGCATTCCGGGACATTCAACGGGAGGAACCTCGGGGAATAACGACGTGGTTCTTGGCACGGGGCAAATCGACATGCCCTCGATTATCCAGGCGGCCGAAGAGGTTGGAATAAAACATTACTATATCGAGGACGAAAGCGACCAGTCTGAAACGCAGGTGCCCCAAAGCATCACCTACCTGCAACAACTTCAAATGCCCAATACGCTGAGTGCGGAAGAAAAGAAAGACGGCTGGAAACTCCTATTCGATGGAAAGACGAACCGGGGTTGGGTAGGGGCGCATATGTCGACCTTCCCCACCAAACCAGGGGGATGGATCGTCAAGGATAATCTGATGACCATCCAGAATTCGGGAGGAGAGGAAGCGAAGAACGTGGGAGATATCGTTACCACGGATGAATACAGCGCCTTCGATCTGACCTTTCAATTCCGCCTCAGCACGGGGGCCAACAGTGGGGTGAAGTATTTCGTGACCCTAATCGAACAAACGGGAGGGTCCGCGATAGGATTGGAATACCAACTCCTGGACGACTCCGTGCATCCGGATGCCAAGTTGGGCCGGAACGGGGACCGGACCCTGGCTTCGCTATATGATCTGATTCCCGCAAACAAGCCCCAAAGCATTATTCGCCCCATCGGCGCCTGGAACACCGGGCGCATCGTCGTATATCCCGACAACAGGGTGGAGCACTGGCTGAACGGGGTCAAGGTCCTGGAATATGTCCGTAAATCCAAGGAATTCGAGGATTTGGTGGCCATCAGCAAATACAAGATTTGGAACCACTTCGGGGAGGCCGACAAGGGTCACATCCTCCTCCAGGACCATGGTTTCCACGTGGATTTCCGCAGCATCAAGATCAAGGTGCTGCAATAAATATATGCGCAACCATTGCTTGCTTTTAGGGCTACTAATATTAGGCCTGCACACACAAGCCCAGGATACCCTGGCCGGATATGCAAAAACCGTACGGGGTGAAACCATAGGCTATAACTCCTACACGCCCATGGCCACCCAGGCCTTGCTGGCCCGAACGAATACCGGAGACATGGTCATGGAGTGGGAAACGGACGCAGTGCCGGCAAATTACAAAGGAGATACGGTATATTTTTCGTGGGTCGGCAGCAATGCGTCGGGTACCCTGGCGGGGGAGGCCCCCTTCGACCTATCCATCGAAAACCAATACGCATTGACCATTACCCTGAACAAGGATTACAACAAACCAGGATGGTTGTTTACCAACAGGGATGGAGTCTCCGTCCGGTTTCAAAAACTGATGCTGGATCAAAGCAACGACATGTCCGGAAAGGTGACCCTGGCGGTGCCAAAGAACCTTCTCACCCCGGGCCAACCGCTGCACTTGAAAATCACGGGTCAGAAAAAGAATACCCAGGATTGGTTCATGGTGTTTCAATACCGGATCAGCGATCATTTCAAAGTAGAGGTGCTTCCGCTGCTGGAAAAATCAACCAATGGCGATACGCTGAGGGTCCTGAGAATATACGGGGCTTATAAAAAGCCGACCGGCACCCTGAAGCTAAAAAGTCAAAGCGAAGCGCACGATTTCACCCTGCACGAAGATTATAACGAACTGGAATGGGCGGTGCCCTACCACCATAGCGACAAGGAAATAAAAATACAACTGACACTTGACGGGGAGACAACAACCGACACGCTACCCTTGGAAGAACTCCTGCCCCTGGAACTCCACCTTGTCCATCATTCCCATACCGACATCGGTTACTCCAACCTCCAGCCCGAAGTCGCATCCATCCAGATCAGGAATATTCGCCAGGCAATGGCCCTCATCCAAAAGACCAAGGACTATCCCGTGGAAGCCCGCTTCCGTTGGAACATCGAAAGCCTTTGGGCGGTAGAAAACTTCCTGGACAGCGCAAAACCTGAGGAAGTATCGGCCTTCCAACAGGCCCTGGCCACCGGAAGAATGGTCCCCCAGGCCTTTTATGCGAACGAACTGACGGGGCTGCTCGACGGGGAAGAACTAACGTGGCTCACGGCCTACGCGCGCACCCTGGAAAAGCAATTCGACATCCACATCCGGTCGGCCATGATCACCGACGTGCCCGGGTATACGTGGAGCACCATACAGGCTTTACAGGAGGCAGGTGTGCGCTATTTTTCGATCGGACCCAACCAGGGAGACCGGATCGGCGGCGTGATCCGCACGTGGGGAGACAAGCCCTTTTACTGGGAAACGCCCGGAGGCGGCAAGGTCCTCGTGGATGTGGCAGGTTCCTCTTATTCCTGGTTCCACGGAACCCCCGGGGCCCGGGACCCCATACGCCTGAGGCAGCGCCTCCTGGCCTATGTGCGCCACCTCAATGAAGAAAAGTATCCCTATTTCCATGCCCTGGTCCGCTACAATATCGTTTCGGACAATGCTCCCCTGGATACAGGGATTTCCGATTTCATCAGGGCCTGGAATGAAAAATACCTCTATCCCAAATTGTACCTGTCCACCCCTGAAATAGCACTGCACGCCATCGAGCAGGATTATGGCGCAAAAATCCCTGTGCTGAAAGGAGACATGTCTCCGTATTGGGAAGATGGGGCAGCTTCTACGGCGATGGAGCTGGGCTGGAACCGACAGGTCCGCGCACGGTTGGAACAGACCGAAGCGCTGGCTGCAATGTTAAAAACTCCCACAAAAGATTGGTATTCCCCCTGGCGCGGCGTCATCATGTTCGACGAACATACCTGGGGCGCGTGGAGCAGTATTACCGACCCCGACAATCCCTTCACCACCTACCAGTGGCAATTCAAGCGGCGGTTCCTGGAAGTCGCGGACAGCCTTGGGAATGCCCTGCGTGCCTCGGTGCTGGCGCCTTACACCGACGGGTCGTTGCGCGCCCTGAATACCCATTCGTGGGATATGAGTGGAGAGCTAAAGCTGCCCGACATCGCGAAAAACGAGCTCGTCACTGATTCCGCGGGCAAACCCTTCCCGCAACAGGCGCTTTCCAACGGTTCCCGAATAATTTATCTCAAAAACGTACCCGCCTACAAAAGCGTGCTATTAAAAATTGCTCCGGGTCAAATCGAAACAAGCGCCGCTACCATAACCGGCTACACCATAGAAAACGGCCACTTACAAATGAGGATCGACTCCACAAACGGAGCTATTGCGTCAATACAAGTCAAAGGAAAAGAAATCATCGACCAGGGCCCGCTCAGACTCAACCAATACGAATACGTCCCCGGCCGGGATCCGGGTACCGCCCTGGGTGCCCGCCTGAAAGATATGCAGGTCACGGAAAACGGACCCCTGCTCACCGTCATACGCCTCCGCTGTGAAGCGCCGGGAGCCCGGGACCTGAGGATGGAATACCGCCTGAATAATTTGGATGGATGCCTGACGATTGTGGATAGTATAGATAAGGAGCTGGTCAGAACCAAAGAGGCCGTGCATTTCGCTTTTCCCTTTTCCATTCCCGGCGCTACATTGACAGCCGATAACGGAGCCTTCCCCTACCGTCCTTTCGAGGACACCCTGGCCGGAGGAAACCGGGATTTTGGATACGTGGGCAAGTGGATGGACCTTTCGGGACCCGAAGGAGGAATCCTGCTATGCCCCGAAGAAACGCCCATCATGGAGTGGGGTTCAATGCGCAGCGAGGTCATAGCGCCCGGATCTTCCGTGAGCGCCTGGAAAACAACTTTTGCTCCGACCCAGACGTGGTATTCCTATGCCATGAATAATTATTGGCATACCAATTATAAAGCAGACCAGGAAGGATGGGCAGTGTTCACTTACCGTCTTCTACCGCATGGCCCGATCAACCTGGTTAGTGATTATGAAACGGCCGAAGCGTTCGAAGCGCCCCTGGTGCTCCTGCAAACCACGAAGCCCATCCAACCCCTCCTTCACCTGGGAAACCCGAATGCGGTCGTGTCTACCCTCCAACCCCTCGAGCAGGGCTACTGGATTCAGGTATACAACCCCACCGACAAAAGCATAAAGACAACAATAAGCGCCGGAAATAAAAAAATCTACCTCAGCAATGCCCACCAGGATCGCCTCTCCCTCCTGGGCGACGACCTTCATCGACCGGCACCGCCGGTCGACCCGGTTCCCCGCTGGCGCGGCCCCATAACCCTGGAGCCTTATCAAAAAATCAGCCTCCTGATTTTTTAGTACCTTTCGGGACGGCTAAACCGAGTGATATGTCTGAGATGAACACCTTGTCGGAAGTCCTGCAAACCCTGGATAATAACCAAATTCCCGAGTTCCGGTTCACCGGGACCTCATTTACTGGGGGTGACGGGATCCAATACCAGTCCACGGACCTGGTCATCATTAAAGTGTTCCGCTTTGAGGGGGACTCCGATCCATCCGATATGTCCGTGGTGTACGTATTTGAGACAAAGGATCGGGTCCGGGGATACAGCGTGAACGCCTATGGAGTGTATGATGATTGGGGAGGGAACTATGACAATTTCATCCGGCAGGTCCCCGAAAGGGGCCACGACGAGCAGGTTGCTTTCACCTTATAAGTTAAAAATTTAGCAGATCCAGAACTAATTAAGGCATTATTAGGCCTTCCGTTAGGCCATTATCCTTTGATTTGCAGGCGTCTTCACCCATCAAAACGACTTGCTATATGCTTCCACGGATCCGTTGGTGTTTCCTGATTATGGCTTTGTACCTGGCGCAGCGTGCAGGGGCACAGCATACCCCGGATGCGTACGACGTGGTTTGGGATGCCCCCGGCCCGGGCCCTTCCGCTTCGATGCCCCTTGGCAACGGGGACATAGGCCTCAATGTCTGGGTTACGTCCGACGGTGCCGTTTGCTTCTACATCAGCAAAACGGATGCCTGGGGCAGCCAGTTCAAGCCGGAATGGGACCCCTGGATGAAAAGGGGTGGAGTCCTGATGAAACTGGGAGAAATTCGGGTAGCCATCGCCACACCGGGCGATAACTTCCGACAAACCCTGCACCTGGAAGACGGGGCAATCCTGATACAGGAGGGAACTACGCAGATACGCGTTTGGGTAGACGCCAACCATCCCGTGATTCACCTGGATGCACGGAGCCCGAAACCTCAAAACCTGCAAGCATCCCTGATCGATTGGAGGCTGGGAGACGGAGATACGCTCCTACCGCAAAAAGGCGCGGCAATCGCCTGGTACCATCGCAACCCCGCCCCCGTAAAGGGCGATTCCTCTATGGAAGCCCTGGGTAACCTTACCTTCGGCGCCTGTATGAAGGGCGCCGGCCTCATCAAAAAAGATTCTCTCACCCTGGTATCAGCCCATCCTGCGCTAAGTCAATCTTTGTCCATTTACCCCCTGACCAGTACCTGGGCCTCCTGGAGGCAAAAAGTCGATGCCCTGGAAAAGACAGACAACAAACAAGCCTGGGCGGCCCACGTGGCCTGGTGGCGGGCCTTCTGGCAAAGGTCCTGGATCTACCTGAGCGGTAGCCCCGATGCCTTCTCCGTCACCAGGGGGTATGTCCTCCAGCGCTTCGTCACGGCGTGCGCCGGCAGGGGCGCCTATCCGATCAAGTTCAACGGTTCGATTTTTACCACAGGCCAGGACGACAACCCGGATTTCAGGGGATGGGGGGGACAATTTTGGTTCCAAAATACCCGGCCCATGTACTGGCCTCTGTTGATGGAGGGAGATTGGGACATGATGCGCCCCCTGTTCCGCATGTACGCCAACATGCTGCCCGGAAATGGAAGGGCCGTCAAACGGTATTACGGTCATGGAGGCGCCTACTTCAAAGAGACGACCCCTTTCTGGGGAGGATTGCCCTATATGGGCCCGGAAGTGGAAGAGAACTATACCAATCATTATTTCACGCCCATCCTGGAGCTGAGCATGATGATGCTGGATTATTACTCCTATACGGAAGACACGGCTTTTGCCCGGGATATCCTCTTGCCCATAACAACGCAAGGATTGAAATTCTTCGCCGAACATTTTCGAAAGGACAGCACGGGCAAATACGTGCTGGATCCCGATAACGCCATCGAAATGTTTTGGAAGGTGCACGATCCTGCCCCCGATATTGCGGGATTACACGCCGTCCTGGAAAGAATGCTGAAACTCCCCGAAGCGGGACCGGAGGATAAAAAGAAATGGGCAGCTCAACTGAAAGACCTGCCCGAACTCCCGATCGGGGGAATGCTGTTGCTGCCTTATACCGGTCCCCAGACCGCCAAGGCCCATAACCTCGAGAACCCGGAGCTGTATGCCATCTATCCTTTTCGCTTGTTCGGTTTGGGCAAAACCAACCTGGAGCTTGCCCGGAATACTTTTGATGCCCGTAAATTCAGGGACTCCGGCTGCTGGGCTCAGGATCCCATTCAGGCAGCCCTGTTGGGATACGCGGAGGTGGCCAGGGCATACGTGCGCTTTAACCTGACCCGAAAAGATCCGGACCTCAAATTCCCCGCGTTCTGGGCGTCAGGCCACGACTATAAGCCCGATGAGGACAATGGGGGCAATGGAGAAAACGGATTGCAGGAGATGTTGATGCAGGTGGATGGGAAAATCATTCGCTTGATGCCCGCATGGCCTTCGGATTGGAACGCCGATTTTAAACTGCATGCGCCGTATCGTACTACAGTATCGGGAAACATCGAAAACGGGAAGCTGACCCGGTTAATCGTTACTCCGGCCTCCAGACGCGCGGATGTGGTGGTTATGTCGGCGGACGCCCAAAGGTGAAAATTCGTATTTTTAGTTTTTACTGCCATATGCGTGGAATTTTCACTGCTATACTACTGTGTTTCATCAGCTGGTCCATTTCGTACGCTCAATCATACGGCTTGCGGTTCTCCAGCCATGAAGCTGTGCAGGAAAAGAGAACGTCACTTAACATTACCCCTAATGAAAATATTTGCCTCCACAAAGACCCGGTCATTTCCTTTGACCTGGTCTTTGCTCCGCATTTGGATGTGTACTTTGGGTATGTCTTCCGTCTCATTACCGCGGCCAATCAGAATATAGATCTGATCTACAATCAAAAGCTGGGTAATTTCAACCTCATTATCGGGGAAACCCCCACGGTTACCTTCACCATTGATTCCCCTCGCCTGTACACCAAATGGACCCACCTGGAGTTCCGGTTCGATTTGGAAGCGCACTCCCTTTCCATCTATGAGAATTATGCTTTCGCGGCAAAACGCAATGTGGATCTGGGTAAGGACCTGTGCTTCCGGATGATCTTCGGGGCAAGCTCCTTTGAAGACTTCCGGACGGGTGATATCCCGCCGATGAGCCTCCGGGACCTGAAAATCTTTGATGATGGAGGGCTTCAATATTACTGGCCCCTCTCCGAAACCAGCGGCGGAGACTGCTACGACAGCGTGGGAAAAAAGGTGGCCAAGGCCGTAAATCCTATTTGGATCAAACCCCAACACCAGGACTGGCAGCTCGCCGCCACCTTGCACATCGATGGAACGCCCGGAGTGGCCTTCGATCCGGGCTCGGAGACCATTTACCTTGCAGGAGAAGATTCCCTGTTTGCATGGACGGTTCAAAGGGGGGCTCCCTGGTCCGTACCGCTATCCCGGAAGGATGCCTTCCTGCCCCCCGGCAACCAGTCGATCTTCGATCCCAGGACGGGACGCATGTACAACGTGTACATAGACCTGAAGAAAGTAAGGACCTTCGTCTTTGGGTCCTACAAATGGGACGAGGACTATCCTTCCGCCCCCCTGACGGAATTCTGGCACGCCAATAAGTTCCTTTCCTACGAAGACACCTCCCTCTATATAGTGGGAGGTTACGGACAATTGCACTATAAAAACGTGGTGCAGCGCTACCGGTTGAGTGAAAAGAAATGGGAGGTCCTCGCGACCGGTGGCGATCACTTCGCCCCCCGGTATCTGGCAGGCCTGGGTACCAATGCCTCGGGTGATTCGGCATTCATTATCGGGGGGTACGGCAGCAATACCGGGGACCAGATGGTCAATCCCCGATACGATTATGACCTCGTGGTCTACAGCGTCCGAAACCGGACCTTCAAGACGATTTATCGACTCAAGGAGCCGGAGCAACCCTTTTGTTTCGCCAATAGTCTCGTCATCGATGATACCTCCCGGGAATACTATGGCCTCATTTACCCCAACGATAAGTTCAATTCAGCCCTGCAGCTCATCAAGGGCTCCCTGGTTACTCCGACGTATCAACCGGTAGGAGACCAAATCCCTTATTCCTTCTATGACGTGAAGTCTTTCGCGGACTTGTATTATGATCCCCAAAGCCAGACCCTGGTGGCGGTAACCATGTACACCAATAAGGCTAATATTACAGAGGTGAAAATTTACACCCTGGCGTTTCCACCCAATCCGATCCCGGCTCCCGTCATGGCCTCGGGCAGGGCTTTCCCCTGGCGATATGCAATTTTATTACTTGTTGTGTTGGGGATAGTAGGCGCCGTGCTCCTGAGGAGAAGAAAAAAGGCGACGAGAAAGACGCCCGACCCGGTGGTTACCCACGCGCCACCTGTGCTGACTCCTGCCCTGCCGGCCGATGGGCGGTCCGCCATATTATTTTTTGGACAGTTCGAGGTATACGATAAAGAAGGAACGGAGCTGACCAAGCTCTTTACACCCTTGCTCAAGGAGTTGTTTCTCCTTATCACGATTTATACCCTGCGCTCGGGGAAAGGCGTTTCGTCCGAAAAGCTGTACGCCACCCTTTGGAGGGACAAGTCCAACAAGGATGCCCAAAACAACCGTTCGGTCAATATGGTGAAGCTGAAGGCCATCCTGGACAAGATGGGCACCTGCGGGATAGGCAAGGAAGCCGATAAATGGGTCTTCCACTATCTCCCCGGGCAAATCCGCGTCGACATGGCTGAATTCCTGGCCCTTGTCCAAACCCATTCTCCAAGCCAGGAGGAAATTCGCCATTTGCTGTCCATCGTCCACCGTGGCACCTTTCTTTCGGATACGGTCTATCCATGGCTGGATGACATCCAGTCCGAGGTCTCCGACAGGATCCTCGATGTATTGTCGGCTGCCTGCCTTCGCTGGTCCCACGACCCGGAATTCTTGTTGGAAATTGCCGGGGGCATCTTTCTCTTCGACCCTGTCAACGAAGAGGCCCTGAGGGTCAGATGTAAAATTTTAAGCGGCCTGGGGCGGCATTCGCAGGCCAAGGCGGCGTTCGAAAAATTCGCGAAGGAGTACCACCAGATGTACGGAGAGGAATTTCAGCATTCTTTCCACGAAATATTATCCAATTAGTGCATTATTAGGCCCTTTATTAGGGTCGGAAATGGTAATTGCAGGGGTAACGGTCCGCCATGGTGAAAAGAGTCCGGTTGTTCAAATGGATCAGCGCGATCCTTCCCTTAGTCGCCCTCTGCTTGCTGGAGCTATTGCTTAGACTAGCCCACTATGGTCATGACTTGAACCTCTTCATCACCTATCCCCCCGACCATCGTTACCTGGTGCTGAGCCCTGACGCCTCCAGACGTTATTTTGCCGATCCTGCCCTGGCCACTACGGGGAACATCGAACCTTTCCTGAAGGAAAAGGAGGCCGGTGTCCTCAGGATATTCGTCCTGGGCGAATCCACGACCATAGGGTATCCTTATCTTCACAACGGCTCCTTCCATCGCTGGCTTCAGTACCGGTTGATGCGTTCCCTCCCGGGGCAAAAGGTGGAAATCATCAACCTTTCCCTGACGGCGGTCAATTCATACACGGTACTGGGTTTTGCACGGGAATTAGCGGATTATCAGCCCGATGCCGTCCTGATATATACCGGGCACAACGAATACTACGGCGCCCTGGGCGTAGGTTCCACCGAAGGCGTGGGCGGCAACCCCCTGGTGGTCCGCATGGTGCTGTGGCTTAGGGGGCTCCGCGTCTTCCAACTGTGCAGCCGGGCTCTCGGCTGGTTTCGGAAAAAAGACAACTTCAGCGCAAAAACGCGTATGGAGCTCATGGTCCGGGATGAGCAGATACCCTATGGCTCCCGGCTATACACCCGGGGCATCGAACAGTTCACCCGGAATATGGAAGCAACGCTGTCCTTTCTAAACAACAGGCATATCCCCGTTTTCCTGAGCAACCTCGTCTCCAACGAGAAAGACCTGAAACCCTTTATCAGCGGCACGTCCGGAAACCCCACGTTTCAAAACGAATTCGACCTGGGCGCGCGGGCCCTGGCCGAAAGGGACTCGACAACCGCCTACGCTCATTTCGTGGCAGCCAACCGGGTGTTTGGGGGCAATGCCCTGTGCAACTATTACCTGGGCCGCATCGCCTATGGAAGAGGCGATACCGCGGGCGCCAAAGTCTGCCTGGACAAGGCCAGGGACCTGGATGAGCTGCGCTTCCGGGCCCCGGACACGCTCAACGACATCATTACCCGCCTTTGCAAGCAATATCCCAACGCCCACCTCGTTGACACCCGGGCCGCTTTTGAGGGTGCCTCGAAAGGACACATCATCGGGGAAGAGGTCATCCTCGAGCACGTGCATCCCAACCTGGCCGGATATGCGTTGATGTCCGATGCGTTTTATTTAGCCCTGAAAGCGCAAGGCGTTCTCCGGATACCACCACAGGAGGAAATGTCTTTTTCCGGGCTCCTGGCTACTATGCCCGTAACCCGGACTGATTCCCTGCTGGGGGCCTACCGGGTGCTGAACCTGAAAAGCGCGTGGCCCTTCAGTCAGGGCCTGCCCAAGGATTCCCTGAAGGTGGTGACCGAAGAGGAAGAGCTGGCCTTCAACATGGCCTTCCGCCACATGCCCTGGTCGAACGCAATGAATGACCTGTACGATTATTACGTCAAGGAGCACGACCTTAAGAGCGCCCGCGGTGTCATGGAGGGGCTTGTCCTGGAGCATCCCACGGAGGCTGCTTACTATGAAAAAACAGGCAATGTGTGTGGGGAAATGAAGGACCTTCCCGATGCGGTTTTTTATTTCAGCAAAGCCTTCGATCTGATGCCTTCTTTTGAAAAGGCACGCTACCTCTTCGTAATGGACCTGCAACTGGACCGGCCCGGAGACGCCCTGACCTACCTGGATTATGCCATCCACAACAACCCCGGTAACATGAACCTGGCGCCCGTCCGCTACTATACTCAGCAGGTGATCCAGCTGCAGCAGGCATATGCCAAAGACAGCAGCGACATTTCCTTACTGGAACGCATTGCAGGCGCCTATGCAAAAATGGGCAACAAGGAAGGCGCCTCGAAGTACACTGAAATGGCCACTGCCAAAGGGAGGGGAGCCTTATGACCCTTCCCGAAACCCTATGGGCCCGGATCAACAGCTGCCTGCTGGGTCTGGTATTCATAGGGTGCGTATGGCCTGTAGGCCAAATCCGGAGGTGGCGAAAGCGGGATCCGCTTCAGCTCAAATCCTTCAAGAAAGACCCGGCCTCCGTGATGACGATGCGCCGGCACGAGTATACCAGGGAAGACCTGCTAAATATGTTTTGATATGGAATTCATCAGGGAATTATTCCAGTTTATGAGGACCCGGAAAAAGTTCTGGCTGCTGCCCTTGATTTGCATCCTGCTTCTCCTGGGCGTCCTGGTGGTGCTGACCAGCGTATCGGCCCTGGCCCCTTACATTTATACCTTATTTTAGACCCTTGCGCATACTGGGCATTTCTGCATATTACCACGATAGTGCCGCCGCCCTGGTAGTGGATGGAGACATCGTGGGGGCGGCCCAGGAAGAGCGCTTTTCCCGAAGGAAACACGATGCGGCTTTCCCGGTCAAGGCTGTTCAATATGTTTTGGCGGAAGGGGGGATGCGCGTGACCGACCTGGACGCGATTGCCTTTTATGATAAGCCCCTGCTCAAATTCGAGCGCATCCTGGAAACGTATCACGCCTATGCCCCGAGGGGACTCCGCAGTTTTGTGCACGCCATGCCGGTATGGATCAAGGAAAAAATATTTATGCGCCGCCTGTTGCGCCGCCAGTTGCCGGGAAGTGAAAAAACGCCCCTGTTGTTCCCGGAACATCACCTTTCTCACGCAGCCAGCGCCTTCTATCCTTCGCCTTTTGAAGAGGCTGCCATCCTTACGATGGACGGAGTAGGGGAATGGGCCACCACGACCATAAGCGAAGGCGTATCGGGCAGGATTACGCTGCTCCGGGAACAAAAGTTTCCGCATTCCCTGGGGCTTTTATACTCGGCGTTCACTTATTTTCTCGGGTTCCGGGTCAATAGCGGGGAATACAAAGTGATGGGGTTGGCCCCCTATGGAGATGCCCATGCCGCCGCGCAATACCGGGAGCTCATCCTGTCCCGGCTCGTCGATGTCCGGGAGGATGGGTCTCTGCTCCTGAACATGGACTATTTCGATTTTCCCACCGGTACCACCATGATCCGCGACCCCCTTTGGGCGGCCTTGTTCGGACTGCCCCGGCGTGCCCCGGAATCACCCCTGGAACAGGCGCACAAGGACCTGGCCAGGGCGATTCAGGAGGTCACCGGTGAGGTCGTAAAGGCTCTTGCCCTCACGGCTTACCGGATCACGGGTAAAAAGGACCTGGTCATGGCCGGGGGTGTGGCCCTCAACTGCGTGAGCAATACGCTGGTGGCTGCGGAAACTCCCTTCGAGCGCGTTTGGATCCAACCCGCCGCGGGAGACGCAGGGTGCGCCATCGGTGCCGCGCTGGCGGCGTATCACATAGGATTCGGGCAGCCCCGGGTTGTCGGGAAAGGAGATGCCATGAAGGGCGCTTATCTCGGCCCCGCGTATACCGAGGAAGAAATGCATAGCATTCTACTGCAGTACGAAGCAACATTCGAATATATTCCAGACCGTGGGGAACTCACGGGAAGGGTGGCCCGCCTCCTGGCGGACCAGCACGTCGTCGGCTGGTTCCAGGGACGCATGGAATTCGGACCCAGGGCCCTCGGCAATCGCAGCATACTGGCCGATCCGCGGAGCCCGGACATGCGGCAGCACCTGAACCTGAAGATCAAGCTGAGGGAAGGTTTCCGGCCCTTCGCCCCCAGTGTCCTCGCCGAAGAGGCCGCAGCCTGGTTCGACCCTCCGACACCAAGTCCCTACATGCTCTTCACCACTCGAGTGAAAGAAGCCATGCCCGCCGTGGCCCACCTGAAAGAACCCTTACCCGCCGTAACCCATGTGGATCATTCCGCCCGGGTGCAAACCGTGACCCGGGAGGCCAATCCCCTTTTCCATAAATTGCTGGAGGCCTTCCGGGATTTGACCGGATGCCCCCTCCTGGTGAATACTTCTTTCAACGTCCGGGGAGAACCCATCGTTTGTACGCCCGAAGACGCCTACCTTGGTTTGCTGCGCACCCAAATGGATTACCTGGTGCTGGGGCCTTACCTCCTGGACCGAAAACAGCAAAACCCCGAACTCTCTAAAGAGTTAATTCCTTTTTCTCATGATTAATCAAATTGCTATCATATGAATACATTCGACCGACGTGAAATGCTTCAACTCCTGGGTGCAGGCTCCGCCGCAGGACTATTGGGCATGCTGGTGCCAGGGAGCGCCAGAGCGGGCGTGCCTCCTTATACCTCAGGCATGCCCCCGATAAAAATCAGGAGCGTGAAAGCCATCGCCACCGCACCTGAGGGCGCCAACCTCGTCCTGGTAAAAGTGGAAACTACGGAGCCGGGATTATACGGCATTGGCTGCGCTACGTTCACCCAAAGGGCCGAGGTGGTCGTCACCGCCATCAACGAATACCTCCCCGATTTTTGCGTGGGTAAGGACGTGGATAACATCGAGGACCTCTGGCAATCCTGCTTCGTCAGCTCCTATTGGCGGAACGGCCCTGTCCTCAACAATGCCCTGAGCGGATTGGACCAGGCCCTCTGGGACATCAAGGGGAAAAGGGCGGGGATGCCCGTGTATCAATTGTTGGGGGGTAAGTCCCGGTTTGCCGTGGATGCCTATGCGCACGCCGACGGCAAAACCCCGGAAGAGGTGGCTACCAACGTGCAGAAATATATGGACGACGGGTTCCGTTACATACGGATACAGCAGGGAGGGTATGGTTCCCTTTATCTGGCGCAGCAACCCGACTTCAAAGCGGCAGGTTTCGGTAGGGATACCGACGACTTCATGGATCCCGTGGCCTATGTGCAGGCGGTCCCTAAACTCTTCCGGGAGGTGCGCAAGCGCTGCGGGGAGGAGATCGACCTCCTGCACGATACCCACGAGCGCGTGCAACCCCAGGACATGATCAATATGTGCAAACGAATTGAGGAGTTCAATCCTTACTGGATCGAAGACCCCTTAACACCTGAAAATATGGACTGGTTTCCCCAGTTGAGGGCAAATACCTCCGTACCCTTTGCGATGGGGGAGCTCTTCAATAACCCCAACGAGTTCATCCCATACATGGTCCAACGCTCATTCGACTATATCCGTTGTCACGTTTCCCAGGTGGGAGGCATTACGCCCGCGATGAAAATCGCCCGCCTGGGTGAGTTCTTCAACGTCAAATCGGGATGGCATGGTCCCGGGGACGTTTCTCCCGTGGGACACGCCGCGCATTGCCATATCGACCTGGCCATTTGGAATTTCGGAGTCCAGGAGTCCGTTTTTTTCGGAGACAAGACGAAGGAAGTCTTCCCCGGTACCCCGGAGATCAAAAAAGGCTACCTCTACATCAACGAGGCTCCCGGGCTGGGCGTGGATGTCAACGAAGCGCTGGCTGCCAAATACCCGATCACCAACCATGCCGGCAGGTGGACCATCCGCCGCCGGGATGGAACCATCATCAGGCCATGAACATCTGGAGCTTTTTGATCCTTTGGTCCCTGGCCTTTCCACAGGAAACCATTACCAATGGCCTGATCCGGGCAACGCTTTACCTCCCCGATGCCAGTGAAGGCTACTACCGGGGGACACGTTTCGACTGGTCGGGAGTCATGCCCGACCTTGAGTTCGGGGGACATAGTTATTGCAGCCAGTGGTTCGAAACCTATTCGCCCACCATCCACGACGCCATCATGGGGCCCGTCGAATCTTTTGAGCCGCTGGGTTACGGAAACGGGAGCCGCTTTGTGATGATTGGTGTGGGTATCCTTTCCAGGCCGGATGACAAACCCTATAATCCCTTCCGGTACTATACCATCCTGGATGGAGGGCAATGGATGATCCGGAAGAAAAAGGATAGGATCACCTTTACCCATATACTTCGGAATGCCTACCATTATGAGAAAACGATATCCCTCGTCAAGGGCCGGCCGGAGCTGCGAATATCACACCACCTCCTCAATACCGGCACAGTGACCATCGTGACGCAGGTGTACGATCACAACCTTTTTGTCCTGGACCATCGCCCCCCCGGACCCGGCTTTACCCTGCGCTTCCCTTTTTCCATTTCGGGGGCGACCCAAACCCGGGGCATTGGGAGTATCGCGTCCATCCAGGACAGCACCTTGCGTTTCCTGAGGACCCCCCAGGGAAAGGAGCAGGTATATGCGGTGTTGGAAGGATTCGATAGCACTGCTAATGACTATGACATACTTATGGAAAGCGGAGGTGCAGGCGTGCGCATTACCGCGGACCGTCCCCTTTCCAAACTGGTAGTTTGGGGCTCGGCCACTATTGCCACGCCCGAACCCTATATATCCCTGAACATACCCCCTGGCGGGACGGCCACATGGACGATTGTTTACCATTTTTATTCGACGAAATGAAGTACCCCCTGATCTTTTGGATAACCCTGGCAAGCCTGGGATGCCGCCAGGGAAAAAACACCGACTGGCCCGTATACGGAGGCAACAAAGCGCAAAACCGCTACGCGGACCTGACCCAGGTGAACCCTTCCAACGTGAAAGACTTGAAAGTGGCCTGGACCTACCATTCCGGGGACACCGGGGCACACCGCCAGGTGCACGAGATACAATGCCAGCCCATTGTCGTGGGCAATGTGCTTTACGCTACCAATAGCAATATGAAGCTATTCGCCCTGGATGTGGCCAGCGGCAGGGAGCTTTGGAAATTCGACCCGTTCGGGGGCGGTCCAATACGTTACAATCAGAACCGGGGCGTCGTGTACTGGAGCGATGGAGCGGACAAACGCATTCTCTATACCGCGGGGCCTGTGCTTTATGAAGTGAATGCGGAGACGGGCCGGCCCATTTCCGGGTTTGGCTCGGGTGGCCAGGTAAGCCTCTATACGGGTCTGAACCTCAACCACCCCGTGGATCACCTTTTCCTGACCGCCACCTCCCCGGGCGTCATTTACAAAGATTTGCTCATTATAGGATCGACCGTTTCCGAAGCAGGGGATGCTGCCCCGGGATACGTGCGCGCTTTTGACGTTCGGACGGGACAGTTGCGCTGGACTTTCCATACGATTCCTCAGCCGGGAGAACCCGGCTACGATACCTGGCCCAAGGACGCCTACCTATCGGCCGGGGGGACCAATTGCTGGGCAGGGATGGCCCTGGATGAAAAAAGGGGCACGGTCTACCTGGGCACAGGCTCCCCCTCTTCCGATTTCTACGGTGGCGCGAGAGCCGGGATGGACCTTTATTCGGACTGCGTACTGGCCCTGGAGGCCTCCACGGGTCACCTTCAATGGTATTATCAAACCATCCACCACGACCTTTGGGACAGGGATATCCCTTGTCCCCCCAACCTGACTACGGTATGGCACAACGGGAAGCGGGTGGACGTGGTGGTGCAAACCACCAAAGATGGTCTGGTGTATGTGCTGGACCGGGACAGCGGCACTTCCCTTTTTCCCGTGGAAGAACGTCCTGTGCCCACGAACGGACTCCCGGGGGAAGCGCCCTGGCCAACCCAGAAGTATCCCCTCAAACCGTTGCCCTTTTGCACCCAGGATGTTTCCGACAGCAACATCACCGACCTTTCTCCCGCGGCTCATGCATACGTGCAGCGCCTGTACAGGCAATGGCCCCACGGCAATAAATTCCTCCCGCCCGGCACCCGGGGCACCCTCCTGGTGGGCTACAGCGGCGGTGCGGAGTGGGGAGGCAATGCTGTGGATACGGGGGGCATATTATACCAAAACGGGAATAATGCGCTCTGGGAATTGCAGATGATCTCCATGGCCGAAAGGAAAAAAGAAATAGAATCCATGGGCGTGGGTCAGGGACTTTTCCAGGAGTATTGCGCCTCCTGCCACGGTGCGGACCGAAAGGGAAATGGTCGGGAAATCCCCAGCCTCGTGGATATTGGCGGCCGCCTCCGCCCTGAAGACCTCACTCGGATCCTAAAAACCGGACAAGGTAGGATGCCTTCCTTTTCCACCTCCCTTAGCGACGAACAGCGTGGTGCCATCATAGGCTACCTCGATGATATGGAAACCGGGGCGGCCGGAGTTGGCCGTGACCACCGCGAAAAAATCGATACCGCAGGGAAGCGAGGCCCTTTCCCGTATGAGCCCACTTACGTCAGCAAAGTATGGGATAAGCTCACCGACTCTGATGGTTACCCCGGCCTCAAGCCTCCCTGGGGCACCCTTAACGCCATCGACCTAAATACCGGGGATTACTTGTGGAGGGTTCCCCTCGGAGAATATCCCGAGTTGACTCGGAAAGGCATACCGCCTACGGGTACGGAAAGCTATGGAGGACCCCTGGTCACGGCCGGAGGCCTGATTTTCATTGCGGGGACCCGGGACGAAAAGATCCGCGCCTTCGATTGTAAAACGGGTAAGGTGGTTTGGGAATACCAGCTTCCCGCCGGGGGTTTCGCCACCCCTATAACCTATATGGCAGACGGGGTACAGTACATTGTTATTGCCGCAGGTGGCGCCAGGGGATTGAAGGGGGGAGGGGATTATATTGCCTTTGCGCTCCCCGCTGTCCATCGGACAGCCTGGGGATGGATACTCTGCGGGGCCTTCGTGCTCCTGGCCCTTGCCCTCCGGCGTATCCCGCGCGCGAAGGGTCTTTCTTTCACGGTCCTTATCTTCGGTGCCGTCAGCCTGGCCATGTACTACCCGGAGTACTTCGTACAGGCGGGTGACTTTAAATTTTCCAGGCTCATCATTCCCCTTCTCCAGGTCATCATGTTTGGGATGGGAACGGAACTTAGCCTCCGTGAATTCCGGGAAATCGCGCGCACCCCGAAAAATATCCTGGCCGGGGTCATTTGCCATTATACCATCATGCCCCTCGTGGGTTTCACCATTGCCCGCCTTTTTTCTTTTCCCAAAGAAATTGCGGCAGGGATCATCCTGGTAGGCTGCTGTCCCAGCGGACTGGCCTCCAATGTCATGTCTTACCTGGCTAAAGCCAACCTGGCACTTTCGGTCTCCGTGACCGCCGTGTCTACCCTGCTGGCCCCCTTGCTCACCCCCTTGCTCATGCGACTCCTGGCGGGACAATTCATAACCGTGCATTTTTGGGCGATGGCCTGGGACATTACCCAGATCGTAATCCTCCCCATCCTGGCCGGCCTTGCCTTTCATTATGGAGTAAAGGGCAGGTTCCGGTGGGTGGACAAGGCGCTGCCCCTGATTTCCATGGGTGGAATCGCACTGATCATCGTGGTGATCACCGCGGCGGGCAGGGATAGCCTCCGCGAGGTGGGTCTCCTGCTGATCCTGGCTTCCCTGCTGCAAAACGTCGCGGGATACGGTCTGGGATACGGGGCGGCCCGTTTGCTTCGCTTGCCCGAGCGGGATTGCCGCACGATTTCCCTGGAGGTGGGCATGCAGAACGGGGGACTTGCCTCCGGGATCGCCCTGGCCCTTGGGAGGTTGGCTACGGTTGGACTGGCCCCGGCGGTGTATGGCCCCCTGATGAATATCACGGGGTCTTCCCTGGCGAGCTGGTGGCATCGCAGGATACCGGGAGAAAGAAAGAAATTTTCAAATTAGTCCCTTATTAGGTCCCGAATTAGGCCCTTCATTAGGCTCCTCCGCTTTTCTTGCAAGTAAATATTCTTAACCAACAATTGCTGTTATATGAAAAGATTGCTATTGCAACTCTTATTGCTGGCATGTGGTATGTCTATGGCCTATGCCCAGCAAGAGCCCATCAAGGGGAGGGTGACCGATGACAATAACCAGCCCGTCGCCGGGGCTACCGTTACAGTCAAAGGCACCCATACATCCACCACCACCGACGCATTGGGCAATTTTTCCATTTCCACCGGCAACCGCCGGTCACCCGTCCTGGTCATCACCTCCATAGGCTACGGCACCCAGGAAATTGCCGTCCAGGCGGGAGGTACGTTCAACATTAGTCTAAAGCAGGAGTCCAGGGTCCTCAATGACGTAGTGGTGGTTGGGTATGGTACCCAACGCAAAAGAGACGTTACGGGTGCGATCAGCTCCGTGAAAGCGGCGGACATTGAAAAGAGACCGATCACCCAAGCCCAGGACGCCATGCAGGGAACCACGCCCGGGGTAGTGGTCTCCCAAACCAGCGGACAGCCCGGCGCTTCTCCCTTTTCCGTAAGGATCAGGGGTTATAACTCCATCACGGGGGGGAATGATCCCCTATATGTCATCGATGGGTTCATCGGCGGGGATATTGAGGCCTTGTCCCCGGAAGATATTGAGGACATCGAAATCCTGAAAGATGCGTCCGCCACCGCCATTTACGGTTCACGGGCCTCGAACGGGGTGGTCCTCATCACCACGAAAAAAGGAAGACCCGGTAAGGCCAGGGTGACCTTCAGTACCTGGATTCAAAACGACCAGATTCCCAAAGAGCTGAAGCTGATGAACGCCTACCAGTTTGCCACGGTCGTCAATCTCCAGGACAGCATGAATGGCTCCGGCGCTTCCTTTACACCGCAATACCTGGACTCCCTGCAGCAAAATCCCAAGGGAACCGACTGGCAGCGCAGCCTGCAGGTAAAGCCCTGGGTGCAAAATTATCAGTTGGGGGTCTCCGGAGGCAGCGATGTAATCAATTACCTGATATCCATCAGCTACCTGGATCAACCCGGTCTCATCCTAAACCAGTATTATAAAAGGACGACCTTCCGGACCAACGTGGGGGTTAAGGTTACCAATAAACTCAGCCTGGAATTCTACGTGAACGCCGTCCTTCCTCAAAGCCATAATAACAGCTATCCGGGAGACCTGACGGATCCCTTTTCCCAGGCCTTCCAATGGGATCCGATTTCTCCCATCAAGGACCCCACGGGAGCCTGGATACCTTCGGCCCCTTATGCTTCCATTCAGTATAACCCCATCGCCCAGGCCTCCAACCAGGCCGTGGACGGGTATTCCCAGGTACTGACGGGAACCGGGGTCCTTACTTGGCGTATCCTGAAAAGCCTGACCTTTACCTCCAACAATTCGTATTCGTTCAATTCCTACTTCAACCAAACCCTGTTCGGCCCCAACACGGGGGCTGGTGTGGCCGGTACCGCTTACGCCCAGATCAGTTCGGGCAGGGGCAGAAGCTACCAGAACAGTAACTTCCTGACCTACCACCAACTTTTCGGGGATCATTCGCTCACCGTCACTGCGCTATTCGAGCAATCCAGTGGACTGAGCCTGAGCACCATCGCCAAATCGGTAGGACTCTCAACCTATTCCCTGGGGTATTACAACCTTGGACTCGGGGCCACGCAAACCACTACTTCCGGCTATTCGGAGGACGCCCTCATATCCTACATGGGCAGGATCAATTATGCGTACAAGGATAAATACATTATCGACGCAACCTTAAGGGATGATGGCTCCTCCCACCTCACCCAGAAATATGCCCTCTTCCCCTCCTTCGGGTTGGGCTGGAATATCGGCAAGGAAAAGTTCATGGAAAACTCCAGGACCTTTTCCGACCTGAAGCTCCGGGGAGGTTACGGGGTCACGGGCAATCAAGCCGTCGGCGCCTATGCGACCATTCCCCAGATCAATGTGGGCGGGATTGAAAATGCCAGCGCCTATTTCTACGACGGGACGACCCCCACGCGTTACACACCCCTGGGAACACCGGTTTCTCCCAGCCTGAAATGGGAAGAAGATGCCCAGGCGAATATTGGGGTGGATGCCGGGTTTTTGAAAGGACGCCTTACTTTTTCGGCCGATGCTTACCATAAGAAAATCACCGACCTCCTTTATTCTCTGACCGCGCCCCAATACCTGGGCGGGGGCACCTACGCCGCCAACATCGGGAGCCTGGAAAACCAAGGCCTTGAGTTCGGACTCGGGGGGACGCCTGTAGCCAGGGGGGACTGGAAGTGGACCTCGTTTTTCACCATTTCTTTCAACCAGAACAAGATCCTGAACCTGGGAGGCCTGGACAACGTGCAGGTGAACGGGATCGGGTCTCCCGAAACGGGTCTTGGCCTGCTCAAGGTGGGCAAGCCCATGGGTGAGTTCTACGGCTATAAGTTCCTCGGTACCTGGAAGACTGCCGATTCGGCCCAGGCAAGATTATATGGAAACAAGCCCGGAGATTCCAAATACCTGGATGTGAACAACGACCATGTCATCGATGCCAACGACCTGGTGCCTATAGGAAATGGCCTGCCGAAGTATTCCTACGGCTTTTCCAATACGATCTCCTGGAAGAACTTCGACCTCTATTTCATGTTGCAGGGGACCCACGGCAACCAGGTCTATTCGGAGACGGAGGCCTATACCTGGGGCGGGGTAGGGGACCAGCGGAATCCCACCACGGTCGATGCCCTGAATATGTGGACGCCTACCAATCAAACCAATTACCCAACCTTCAGTAAGACCAGCAATAACTACATCAACAGCAGTCGGTGGATATATAATGCCTCTTATTTGAAGTTGAGGAACCTCTCCCTAACCTATCGTTTCCCTCAAAGCCTGATCGCGGGACGTTGGAAAATGTCCAACCTGGAAATCTATGTTAGCGGGCAGAACCTGTTTTGCATCACCAAGTTCCCTGGATATGACCCCGAAGTCCAGAATGTGACCGGCACTTTTACGCAAGGATTGGAGAATGGGATCATTCCGGTGCCCCGGTCTTACACTTTCGGATTAAGGGCTGCTTTTTAATCACGAAAAATAATATAAAGATGAAAACTAAATATGCGATTCTCTTATCCGGATGCCTCCTGGCGGGTTGTACCAAATTGACGGAAGACCCCAAAGCCAGCCTTACGCCGGATACTTATTTCCAAACGCAGTCAGACCTGGACGCCGCCGTGGCGGCTATTTACACGGAGCTGACTCCGGACTATTCCTTTGGCTTCACCACGCGCATGACCTCGTGCTTCGGTGCGGACGACCTGACGACGGACCCAGGATTGAACAAGGGCGACATGCGCGCCTTCGACGAGCTCAACGGGAATTCCACGAACGCCAGCCTCCTGAATCAATGGCAGGGTCCGTGGAACGCCATTTACCAGGCCAATAACGTCCTGACCAATTACCAAAAGGTCAATACCACCGAAGGGCTAAAGGAGCAATCCGCAGGCCAGGCTTTGTTCCTGCGGGCCTTCAGCTACTACTACCTGGTCCGGGTCTTCGGCCCGGTGCCGGTGATCCTCGGGTCCATTGACGTCAGCGACAGGCCCGCGCGGGACTCCGTATCGAAAGTGTATACTGCCATCGTCAGCGACCTCAACCAGGCCATTGCCTGGTTGCCCACGACCTTCCCCGGGCAGCCGGGTAAGTCTACCCAGAACGCAGCCCGATCCTTACTCGCCGATGTGTACCTGACCATGACGGGCTGGCCCCTGAACGAGACCAGCTACTTTGCCCTGGCGGCGGCCGAGGCCGATACGGTGATCAATTCGGGGCAATATACCCTGGTCCCCGATTACGGAACCGTCTTTACCACCAACAACAGCACCGAGTCCATCTTTGGTCTCCAGTTCAACGTCAGCGGCGGGGTGCCCGAGCGCAGCTATGGTTCCTCGAGCGTGCCCCTGGACGAGGTGGCCCTCAATGGGTCGAGCGGCTGGGATGATTATTATCCCGAGATCAATTTTTACCTCAACCGTCCCCTGTGCACGCGTTCCTGGGAGACCTTCTACGATACCATTAAGCTGTTGCAACCCGACAAGACCTATAACCTGGTGCCCTGGAACTCCAACCTGACGCACGCAGGACATCCCTATTACAAGAAATTCAGGCACGCCGTGGGAGACGGGGTGATCGAAACCGCAAACACCATCGAGCAAATCAATCCCAGTACCAACAAGGTCATGGACTTCATCCGGTACCCGATGGTGCTCCTGGACTATGCCGAAGCCGTCGATATGTCTTCCAGCGGCCCCTCGGCAGCCGCCTATACAGCCATCAACCTCGTCCGGGCGAGAGCAGGGGAGCCCCCCCTGGTGGCAGGATTGTCCCAGTCGGCCTTCCAGGATTCAGTAGTGACCGAAAGGGCCTACGAGTTCGCGGGAGAAAACGGCGTTCGTTGGTTCGATATCGTCCGCCTCCAGATCCTGCCCCAGGTGATTGCCGCCAGGAGTCCCCTGGAAAACCCTATCAATACCTCGGGAGTTATCAGCCAAAAGTATATTGCGCCCATACCTGAAAGCGACATGCTCAATGACCCTAATTGGGTGCAAAATGCCGGCTATTGATGAACATTATGCGAAAACCATTTTTGAAGAGGATTGGCTTTGTCCTGATGCCGATTTTATTTTGCTATATCGATGGGACTGTCCGGGCCCAGGGCCCGGACACTTTGCTGTCTGTCCGTTCCAATGCAGACTATATCGATCCGACCATCGGAAACGTCGGCTGGCTCCTGGAGCCTACACGGCCCACGGTGCAGATGCCCAACCAGCTCATCCGGTTCACGCCCGATAGAAAGGATTATACCGATGACCAGATATCGGGTTTTCCGCTGACCATCGTTTCCCACAGGCTGGGGCAGGTATTTGCCCTGAAGCCTTCCATCCTCCACCCGGACGGCGTTGCATGGGAAGAGAAGCAAGCCTACGACCATGACCTGGAGGTCAACCGTCCCTGGTACTATTCCACTTACCTGCTGGACGACGAAATTCGCGTGGAGTTTACCGCGGGACGAAAGGTTGGGTGTTTCCGCTTTCGTTTCCCCCCGACTGCCTCTGAAAAATCGCTTCTCTTTAGCCCTTATAACGACGGGGAGGCGCACTGGAGCTTTCCAACATCCACCGAGGTGACCGGCATGGAAACGTACAACGGTACCATCAAGGTGTATATGTATGGCGTCTTCAGCCATCCCGGCACTTCGAGCGCCCTGTCCGGTGGGCGACAGGTCTATGTCCAATTCCCCCGGGGCACGGATGAGGTGACGTTCACCTATGCCATCAGCTATATTGGTCCGGAACAGGCAAAGAGGAATTATACCGCCGAAAAGGCCCCCTTTGAAAGTTTGGAGTCCTCGGGGTTCAGGGCCTGGCAAAAGGTTATGGACCAGATCCGGGTGGAAGGGGGGACGGAATCCCAGAAGCGTTCTTTTTTCACGGCCCTTTACCGGTGCCAGGAGCGCATGGTGGATATCACCGAGGACGGGCAGTACTACAGCGGGTTTGACAACCAGGTCCACCAGGACGCCCGCCCTTTCTACGTGGATGACTGGTCCTGGGATACTTACCTGGCCCTTCATCCCTTGCGGATGATCCTGCACCCGGCCCAGGAGGAAGACATGCTCCAGTCGTATGTGCGCATGTACCGGCAAAGTGGCTGGATGCCCACCTTCCCGGTGCTTTTCGGGGACAACCCCTGCATGAATGGATTCCATTCCACCATCATTTTCCTGGACGCCTGGCGTAAGGGCCTGCGTCACTTCGATGTGTCCACGGCTTATGAGGGCATGCGAAAAAATGCCGTCAGCGCGACCATGCTTCCCTGGAGGAACGGCGACAAGACGGTCCTGGATGATTTCTACTATGCGCACGGGTATTTTCCAGCCCTACCTCCGGGAGAAAAGGAAACGGTGCCCGAGGTACACCCCTTCGAGAAACGGCAGGCGGTGGCGGTAACTCTGGGTGCCAGCTACGACGACTGGGCCTTGTCCCAGATGGCGGGGGAGTTGGGAAAGAAGGATGATGAAACCCTTTTTGCACCCCGGGGACAAAACTACAAGAACCTTTGGAGTCCGACCGACCGATTTTTCTTACCCAGGGACACCCTGGGGAACTGGATCCATATCAACCCGGCCTTTGACGGGGGACCCGGAGGCCGGGATTACTATGATGAAAACAATGGCTGGACCTATCTCTGGGAGGTCCAGGAGGATATACCCGGCCTGGTTGGATTGATGGGCGGACCCAAGGCTTTCGGGGAACGCCTCGATCAGCTATTCAGGACCGGCCTTGGGATGGGCAAATCCGCCTTCTGGTATAAATTCCCTGACGCCTCCGGGCTGACCGGACAGCATTCCATGGGGAATGAGCCCGGCTTTGTCATCCCCTATTTGTATAACTTTTCTGACGCCCCCTGGAAAACCCAGGAGCGCGTCCGCTACCTCCTCGACATTTGGTTTAAGGACAACGTATTTGGCATACCGGGGGATGAAGACGGGGGCGGGATGTCCGCCTTCGTCGTATTTTCATCCATGGGCTTTTACCCGGTAACCCCGGGGCTCCCGGATTACACCATAGGCAGCCCCATTTTCCGCAAGGTGTCTATTGCCCTGCCGGGGGGAAAGACCTTTACCGTCATTGCCCATCACGCTTCCACCCTGAATAAGTACATCCAATCGGCCACCCTGGATGGAAAGCCCCTGGACACGCCCTGGTTCACCCACGCGCAGTTGGTGAGTGGAGGACGGTTGGAACTGGAGATGGGGCCGAAGCCCAATAAAAAATGGGGACATGCGCACTAGACTTTTACTGATCGTGCTGGGTATGCTCACCGCAACCCACTCGATTGCTCAATCCTTCACCGGCCCGAAATCCACCTGGCATGGCTTTGACCGGTACGACTTCCTCATGGATGAAGCCACGGGCGCCATCAAGCCCATCCTCGCTTCGCCGCAGGTCGGCACCGGTTCGGGACCCGCCGTGGCGGGACAGCGACACTGCATAGTCGTAGTTCCCCGCGAGGCCGCGCCAGGTCGCCCCTGGTCCTGGCGAGGATGTTACTGGGACTACCAACCCCAGGCGGAAATCGCCCTTCTCCAAAGGGGTTTCCATATCGCTTTCATCATGCCCGAACCGGACACCCTTTGGGATAACTGGTACGCATTCCTGACGAAGCAGCACGGACTTTCCCCAAAGCCGGCCTTTATCGGCATGAGCAAGGGGGGCTTCAACGCCTTTGCCTGGGCCGTGTCCCATCCGGACCGGGTCTCCTGCATCTATGCAGACAACCCCGCCATCAGCCGGGAAAGCCTCATGCAGCTCTGGAAGCTGGCGGCAGCCGATGTGCCTCTTCTCCATATTTGCGGAAGCATGGACCCCATCCTGGGGAACCCCAGCTGGGTGCTCAACAATACCTATCAGCCCCTCTACGGTACGAAGACCATAGAAGCGCTATACCATCAATTGGGGGGACGGATTTCAGTCATGATCAAGGAGGGCTTGGGCCATCACCCGCATAGCCTGAAAGACCCGACGCCCATAGCGGATTTCATTGTCCAAAGCTGCGCCGCTTCCCCCATGCCCGTGCCGGATTACCTTCCAGCGAGGTATGCCCGCACGGAATACTATGGCGCCACCGGAGAGCGTCGATTTTTCCCCGCGGAAGGCGCCCATCCCGCGGAAGGCACCCATCCCGCGGAAGGCACCCATCCCGCGGAAGGCACCCATCCCGC
>CAZJDB010000042.1:0-6875 GCA_964544695.1 uncultured Chitinophagaceae bacterium | reverse complement strand
ATTCAACCCTTGCCGGTCCCGGTCGAAAGGGGTACAGGGCCCCGGTGCCAGGATGTGCAGCGCCTGAAAACCATTGACCGTGAATTTGGCAAGGCTGTCTACCCCTCCGGCAATGACACGCCGCGCCAATCCCTGGCGCAGGAGACGCGCGCCATATCCAATGGAATTCGCAGAAGAGGAGCACGCCGTATTGATCGTATTAATGATTCCATCAAAAGCAAAACGCTCACGCAAGAACATAGCCACCGAAGCGCAATCATACGAATACAGGTATTCGGAATCACGGGATAATAAATTCGCATCCCGGTACAACTCATCCGTCAAACACATCCCCCCGACAGTCGTAGCGTTGATCAATGCCGTCCCGGAAACCGGAGCCAAACCGGCAACAGCCTCAGACAAAGCCAGCGCGGCTAACTGCATAGTCCGGGTAACACCGGAACCACCAAAACCCAACGAATACCGCACCTCCCCAACCGGTAACACGCCTGCATACCGGCTGGAAAATCCAGACAACACCTCAATCCCCGAACGCCCGGCAAATAAAGCCGCCCGATTGGCCTCCACCCCGGCACCCAGCGCGGTACAAATACCCATTCCCGTTATGACGATCTCGCTCAAACGCGACGTTTTTTAGCAATGAACAATGACAGAATGACCAGGACCGCATTCAACACGCTGATCCGTGCAAAATCCCAAAAGGGCCGGAAATGCGAAATGCGCTCGGAGGCAGGTGGATAATACACGCGAACCGGAACCGAAACAACCGGTACCCCCCGCCACGCCGCGCGCACGAGCACCTCGATTTCAAATTCATACCGAACCGTAAAAAAACGCATCACCCGCAAGGGCTCCAACGGATACAACCGGAACCCCGATTGCGTATCCGGGCAATCGATCCCCGTCTCCAGCCGAAACCAGAAGTTGGAAAAGCGGCGCCCGAATGAGCTTCCCCCCGGGACGCTCTCCTGAGACATATTGCGTGCTCCCACAATGATCGCGCCAGGGTGCACTTCCAAAGCCGCACAAAAAACAGGGATGTCACTTGCATAATGCTGTCCGTCTGCATCCATAACGAGCGCGTGGGAATATCCCAGCGTAAAGGCCCGGGCAAAACCGGCACGCAACGCCCAGCCCTTCCCCTTGTTCCTTTCATACCCCACCACCTGCACCTCGGGGAACCCCGCGAGGGTTGCCGCAGTCCCATCCGTCGACCCGTCATTCACCACGAGTACATGGGGCGTTACCTCCAGTACCGAAGCAAGCACGGCCGGAAGTGTAGCGGCATTATTATAAGTGGGGATGAGCACGCAAATCATATCAAACGGGGATAGGCTCACCCCGCACTTCGTCCTGGAAGTGTTTCCGGTTGGGGAGAACGTTCTCCCGGCTCCAGGCGATATGGAGGGTAAAAGGTTCTTTGCGTACAGGGCATGGCTCTACCGCGCAGTAATGACAACATTCGAAAACGCAGGGGTCGGTATGGATGAAAAACTCGACTTCCCCCTTGGTAAAATATTCATTGACCATGCGATCGAGGCCGGAAATGATCTCGTGGACCTTTTCCAGGCTATAATAGTATGGAAGCGTCACGTGGCAGTCGATATGGTATAAGGTGCCGAAGCGCTGGACGCGCATGTTGTGCATATCGATCCAGGCGGGGTTCCGGTGTTCGGACAGGATGCGCACCACGTCGTCCACAACCTCCAGGTCGGTCTCATCCATCAGCCCCGACACCGACCGGCGAAGAAGACGGAACCCACTGACGAGGATGATAACGCCCGCCAGGAAAGAAGCCAGGGGGTCCGCCCAGGCCCAACCCGAAAGCTTGATGATGGCTACCGCGGCCAGGACCCCGATGCTGGAATAGCTGTCGGAAATGATATGTCGTCCATCCCCTTCCAGGGTCAGGGATTGCAGACGTTTCCCGCGGTTGATGAGCAAATATCCCAGGGCGAAATTCGCAGCCCCGCAAATGGCCACCAGCCATAAGGCCGCGCCAAGGTTGGCGAGTGTGTCCGGATGAAGGTAGTGCTGCACCGAGGAATAGATAATCCCGATACCCGCAAACACGATCATCGCGCCCTCGAAGCCAATGGAAAAGAATTCGATTTTTCCGTGTCCGTAAGGATGGTTCCTGTCCCTGGGAACACCGGTCAGGTATATGCTGTACGCCGCAAAAAGACCTGCCACCACGTTGATGATGGATTCCAGGGCATCGGAGAGCACGACGACGGAATGGGAGAGATAATACGTGTAGAATTTCAGCGCACAGATCGCAGCACTCAATCCGATGGACCAGCTTATAAGGCGTAGTTCCTGCTTCTTCAAAACGGCGAAATTTGGCGTGAAGATAGGGCCATTTCAAAAGCCGGCCAAAGGCCGGCTGTCCGAAGGACAATAATTATGGAGTCGGGCCGGCGGCATAATTTGTAACATATGCCGCCGGCCCGACTCAATGGAAGAAAATATAAGCGATCCCAATGGCGCAGAGCACACCAAGCATATCCGCCACCAGTCCGGCCCAAACGGCATAGCGCGTTTTGCGGATACCCACGCTCCCGAAATACACCGCAATGATATAGAAGGTCGTCTCGGCCGAGTTCTGCATGATCGAACTCAGTTTTCCCGGGAAGGAATCCACCTTGTACGTCTGCATGACGTTCAGCATAATGGCCCTGGAGGCGGCGCCGTTAAAAGGGCGCATCAGCGCCACGGGCATAGCGGGTACGAAATCGGTATTGAGGCCCACCGCGGCCACCACCCAACGGATCCCATCGGTCACATAGTCGAGGGCCCCGGAGTCCCGAAACACCCGCACCCCCACCAGCATGCCTACGAGGTAGGGCATGATGCGGACCACGACGTCCCAGCCTCCTTTGGCGCCTTCGATAAAGGTCTCAAAAATGGGTACCTTTTTGATAAGTCCAACCAACAGGAATCCCACGACCAATAATAGTAACAATAGATTCCCCGCGACCTGTGAAAATAGATTCCGCTGCGCTTCGGGCATATGGCCCACCCAGTACAATAACCCCAGTACAAAGCCAGCCAAAGCCAGAATACCGCCCAGCAGCACCCAGTCGATCCGTATACGTTGCCATACCGTCATTACCAGAACGCTCAGAATGGTCGAAGCCGCGGTGGCCACCAGGCAGGGAATGAAAATGGCCGCCGGTTCCACCGAATGCATGGTCGTCCGGTACGCAATGGCCGTCAGGGGAATGAGGGTAAGCCCCGAAGTATGCAGCACCAGGAACATGATTTGGGCATTGGAAGCCCTGTCCTTGTCCGGATTGAGGCCCTGCAGGCTATCCATCGCCTTGAGGGCGAAAGGCGTGGCCGCGTTATCCAGGCCCAACATATTGGCCGCGAAGTTCATGACCATGAAACCCGTCGCCGGATGGTCCTTGGGCACTTCCGGAAACAGCCTGCGGAAAAAGGGACCCAGGATCTTGGAAAGCCCCTTTACGAGCCCCGCCTTGTCGGCGATATTGAGGAGACCCACGAAAAAGATGATGGCTCCCGCCAGGGGCAGTGCTACTTCCGTAATGGAAGTCTTCGCCGAGTCGACGATCCCATCCCCCAGCACCTTGAAAATAAGGGGGTCGCCTCCGATGGCGTATTTCAGCGCCGCCACGACCAAAGCAATGGCGAAGAAAGCAAACCAGACGATATTCAAGGCCATCCACAAATATATAATTATCTTTGCCGCCGCAAATCAATAGATTATGGCCCTTCAAGCAGGCATCGTGGGTTTACCGAATGTAGGGAAATCGACCCTATTCAATGCATTGAGCAACGCAAAAGCGCAAGCCGCCAACTTCCCCTTTTGCACCATAGAACCCAACGTGGGCGTCATAACGGTCCCCGATGAACGCCTGATCGTCCTGGAAGGGCTCGTGAAGCCCCATAAAGTCGTGCCCACTACCGTGGAGATCGTCGACATTGCCGGCCTCGTGAAGGGCGCCAGCAAAGGGGAAGGCCTCGGGAACCAGTTCCTGGGGAATATCCGCAACACCGATGCCATCATCCACGTACTGCGTTGCTTCGAGGACGACAACGTCATCCACGTAGACGGCAGCGTGGACCCCGTGCGCGACAAGGAAATCATCGACATCGAGCTCCAGTTGAAGGACCTGGACACCGTGGACAAGCGCCTCGCAAAAGTAGAAAAACAGGCAAAGGCCAGTGATTCCGTCGCGTTATTACGCGCCCTCAAAGCCCACCTGGAATCCGGCAAGAACGCCCGTTCCTTCCCCGAGAAGGACCCGATGTTGGATGAGCTCAGCCTCCTTACCATGAAGCCCGTGATTTACGTTTGCAACGTCGACGAGGCCTCGGTCATCACCGGCAACCGCCACACCCGGGCCGTCAAGGACGCGCTAGCGGGCGAAGAAGCCGAAATTCTCCTCGTCAGCGCCGCCATCGAAAGTGACATCGCCGCCATGGACAGCTTTGAAGACCGCCAACTCTTCCTGGAGGATTTGGGTTTAAAGGAAAGCGGCGTGACTCGCCTGATACGGTCCACGTATCACCTACTACACCTGATCACCTACTTCACCGCCGGAGTCCAGGAAGTCCGCGCCTGGACCATCACCCGGGGCATGCTGGCCCCCCAGGCCGCAGGTGTCATCCACACCGACTTTGAAAAAGGATTCATCCGCGCGCAAGTCATTCGTTACGCCGATTTCGTCAAGTATGGCTCCGAGGCTGCCTGCCGGGAAGCCGGAAAGCTGGCCATTCAGGGAAAGGACTACGTAGTCGAAGATGGTGACATCATGCACTTCCTGTTCAACGTGTGACCCCCCGGGCCGGGCGACTAAAACACGTTGTACCCAATACTAACGTAGTACAATCCGCCGATCATCGGATTCCCCATCGCATTCTTGTAATAATGGTTCGTCACGTTGGTCCCCCCGATCTTGATCATGCTCCGGATCTTAGGTAGTTTCATGCTGACCTGCGCGTCGAGCGAGCCGAAGGCGGGCAAGTCTCCGCTGATGAAAGTGTCCTGCCAGGCCGTAGCCTCCTGCCAGCGGTAGGTCACGTTGAACCCGTAGCGTTTGGCAATCGTATAGTTGGCCAGGGACAGGTTGAACTTCCATTGGGGCGTATTGAAGGCGGTGTACATACCCGCCACGTTGTTGTCTTCCTTATTCCACATGACATTCCCCGAGGCGATGAACCCCTTGGGCAACAGGTAATCCAGGCTCAGGCCGCTGCCATAAGTATTGACCTTGACGGGGCTGTTGACCGCCATTTCAAAGATGTTCGGGCTGGCGGACGTGGGGTTCTGGACCAGGACGGCGGTAGTGATGAAATTGGTGTATTGCCCGTAGAAGGCGAAGTAATCGATCAGGAGTTTTTTGCCCACGATACCCTTATACCCCACTTCAAAGGAGCTCACACTCTCGGGTTTGAAGGTCTTGTATTGGTAGGGCGTCAGGGGGGCCAGGCCCGCTTCGGCTTTCCGCAGCGTAGCGGTATCAAATACGGGATTGGCTTTGAAATCAAAGGCATTCCAGAACTGGGGTAGTCCCCCGATCAGGCGCGCCTGCCCCGTATTCAGGTCGATGTATTGATTTTGGGTGCTGGGGAAGCGGTAAGCGGTCTGGTAGGACAGGCGGATATTATTATCCTTGGCTACCTTGATCAGGGCCGTTATGCGAGGGGTAAAGCGTCCCTGGAAGTTTTGGTTCTTATCGTATCGTCCGGCCGCCGCGATTTTAAGCACGTCCCCGAAAAAGCTCTTTTGGATTTGCGCAAAGGCGCCCTCTTCGTTGATCCCGATGCGCCCCGTCGTGTCGGCGAACAAGGTCCCTTCCGAATTCAGCACATAGCGTTTGTAACTGGCGCCCACGGTGATATCGGCCCATTTGATGTCGTCGGCGAAATCATACATGCCTTCCGCGACGTACAGGTCGGTCCGGTCTACGAATTTGGCGCCAAAGGGAATGGGTTTGCCGAGGAGCGTATTGAAAGCCTGCTGGAAACCGGGACTCCCCGGAAGGAGTCTTCCTGTGTCCGCAACGGAACGTGCGTAGGCCTGGGCCTGCGGATAAGGCATACCTCCTGCCAGTGCTCCCAGGTAGTTCGAAATATAGGTAGGAGCCCATTGGGCAGCCGTGGGCGACCAGCTTTCGTTGATCAGCTGGGCCATGACCGTAACGTTATAGGCATCCCCCGAATTTTCCTGGGTGGTATACCCGCGTACGTAGAAGTGGCGCCCTTTTACTTCGGCCTTGTACTGGCCGATCTTGACGTTCTTCAACTCGTACCGGTCTGAACCGGAATACACCGTGCTGGCCTCTCCCCAGTACCCCGTCAGGCTGGCCTCCGTGGTATTGGTGATCTTATAGGCCAGAACGGCATCCAACTTCAGGTTGTAGGTATTGTAATCGACCAGATTCTTTTCGCTGTACCCTGTGCGGGATACGATGGAATCCTGGCCCGGCGGCAGCAGCGCCTGGTATTGGGGTTCATTTTGGCGGACGATCTGGTTGACGTTGAAGTTCACTTCATCCCCGTACACGTTAACGCCGTTATAGGAGGAAAGGCTTCGGCCTCCGGGGATGGGCTGTCCCGCCAGCAAGCTGTAATTGCTGCTGTCGTAGGCGTGCCAGTCGTTTGCCTTGATGTATTGCGCGGCCACCTTGAAGGCGAACCGGTTATTAAATGCATGGGCAAAGCGCAGGTCCCAATCATAGTAAGGCGCCGCAGGACCGCTGGGGTCGCTGATGTGATTGACGCCTTGTTTGAGTTCCAGGCTCAGTCCCTGGTACACGAAAGGATCTTTGCTGTTGATCAACACCGTTCCGTTCATCCCTCCCGACCCATACAGGGCCGAGGAAGCGCCGGGAAGCAGCTCCACA
>CAZJDB010000041.1:0-12844 GCA_964544695.1 uncultured Chitinophagaceae bacterium | reverse complement strand
ACGGCGATCGAGCCTTATAAAAACTTCTACTCCGCGGAGGATTATCATCAATCCTACTACGCGAATAATCCCAATCAGCCGTATTGTTACTTCGTTATCCGGCCAAAGCTCGAAAAATTCGAGAAAGTGTTCCGGGATAAGCTCAAGAAGGAGATGTGATACAAATCATGCCAAAGCAAGCATAGAACCGGCCACCATTTGGAGGCTTTTTTTAGCGCCGTAGGACGAAGTAAAAATCTACGATTTGCATAAAATTGAATAGTCATATACAAAGTGATTTTAAAAATCCTATACTTTTGTATCCCCCAATGTTTAAGATTTTACCGTTAAAAAACGGTTGATTGTAGATTGTTTAACACCTATTTTTGGTAGGTATGATCGATATTGAACAAGCGATAAAGCAATACCTGAATAAGCAAACCGACTACGCGGTTCAAATTGTTGGAAAATGGGGGATTGGTAAAACCTTCTTCTATAAAACAAAGCTGAAACCCCTAATTCTTAAAATTGCTACTTATTACAATAATAAAAAGACATATAAGCCATTGTATATCTCTGTATTCGGCCTGAGATCAGCGGAAGACATTGCCACAAAAATAGTTTTGGACCTTTTCCATGCAAAGGTTTTTAATGCCTACCAAAAAAAGAAGCGCTTGGCCGTTAGTGAGTCCGTAATAAAAATAGTACTCCGTGGGTTTCTCAATGCAAAACGTCTCGGCAATTTGAAAGACTACAATGCTGACATTAAGGACATTGCTGAAAATACTCTTGATGCTCGCGAAATGGTTGTTTGTATCGATGATTTAGAAAGACGGCACCCATCATTTCATCTTGAAGAAGTTATTGGCTATTTAAATAGCCTGGTTGACGAAGCCTTCTAAAACACATTGATGGGATATCCAACATATCAAATCATTCTGAAAATAATTTTCGCCACGTTATATACGGATTGGAAAACTTGCAAACTATTTATTCTACGATTCGATCAGATATCCTTGATCTCAAAAATGAAAACAGTCAGAAAATTGAAAATGAATTTTCAGACATATTACAGTTTACATTAATTTTTTCCATTGAATATAAGTCATCAACCATAACGTACAAAGACATCGAGGCTTGTCGCGGTGAAAAAGAAGTATTGCTTGAAAAGATTTTTGGTGATGATGCCGGAAAAGAGCCAACAGAGGAGTCCAAGAAGAATACTAGTCACTACAGCAAGATTAAAAATAAATACAACCTTGAAGGATATAATTTCTACCCGTCCATATTTAACTTTGTAACGAAATTTCAAAAATTCTCAGCCAAAGAATTCATTTCAGATTTTAAGAGGGCCTATAATATAGAGAAAGGAGTTACCCTGCCCCAATATGAAATACTTGACAAGCTTTCTTATTATAATTGTTATGATCTGACCGATCAAGAATATAAAAAACTAACTAAAGATGCTTTTGAATATGCTAAGAATGGGCTTTATAAAGCCCCCGAACTTGCAACCATTATGCATTATATCGAAAGATTTAGCAACCCTTTAGAACTTGATTTGGATGTAGTTCAAAAGGAAATTCTACAAGGTTTAGAGAAATCGGTAAATACGAGGGGGTTAAACTCACCAACAGAATTGATGCAATTTAAATTTACTGGTGAAAGCCCGGACATTTCAAAATGGGTAGGGGCGATTTTCTCAGCGGGGAATAAGATTATAGAGAAATCAAATGAAATTCTAAAGTCGGAAACAGATTTAGAGATTTCAAAATCGCTATGCGATAATATTGAGGGCTTTTTAACCAAATATGTTCAAGACCAAGAATTCAGTTCCTTGGTGAATTTCAACCCATTTCTACGCACATTAGATATTTCAAATTTTGGAAAAGCGCTTAGTGTTGCTAGTGGAAAAACGATTTATTTGCTTCAGCACTTTTTCAAGGAAAGGCGCGATAAAAATCATTTTCATATTGCGGAATTGGAGGCAATCAAGAATGCTGAAAAATGGGTTGAAAACTATATCAAATACTTAAATGAAAATGGCTTTAGTATCCGGTCCGAAATGTTCAAAATTTTGAATACAAATCTCAATAATGCTGCTACTTTCTTGGCTAATATATCAATTCAGGGAAGTGAAGAGGAAGATTAAATCAATTTCAATTTACAATGCTTACAAGAGGCGTAATTATTGGAAAGATTGTTGATGATTTTGCAAGCTTAAGTCAAGAAATTGAAATGAGAAATAAGCTTGGACAGTTCGATCTTTCAAAATTTTGCGAGGATTTTTTTAAGGAGGTCCTTAACATTACCTATAACCTAAACCTTAGTAACTTAAACAAGACTAGAAGTAATTTTCCGGGTCTTGATCTTGGAGATAATAAGAATAAAATAGCGTATCAAGTTACATCACAATATTCTTCTAATAAGATAAATGAGACATTAAGGAAAATTGGAAAAGACCAGGCGGAGATATATAAAAAGATATTAGTCTTTATAATTGGCCAAAAGCAGGGCAAATATTCCATAGAGGCTGATTTAAGTAAGACTTATGATTTTACACCTCGCGAAAATATCCAAGATATAAATAGCCTTTTAAGGGAAATAGTGTTACTAGATTCAGATAAATTGGATATACTTAATACATTATTTCACAGAGAATTCCGAAAAGTCAAGATTGAATTAGAGCCAATTGATTCAAGTGGAAATTTTGAAAGTTCATATTTTAATACTCTAGAGAAAAAGCCTAGCGAACCTCCCAAGAATGGAGTAAAATTTCTGGGAAAGAAATCTGAAAAGGGCTACGAGAACGAAAAAATCTCCTGGTTAGATTGTATAATAAACTAGCGTCTGTCCCCAGGGTGACTAGAGAAATTCTAGCGATAATTGTTGAAAGGGGGAAATTTAATTCTAGTGGATTTTTTCGCGACAACTATAGCATTTTGCCTCAAACTTTGGAAAAGCTTATGAAGGTTACGAGCCAAGAATTGATAGTTGAGGTAAATATTTTGGAGGAAGCTGAATTGGTAACCACCGACGAAGACGAAATAGGTGGAAGGCAAGTGCACTATTTAATTATCAAAGATAAAATGCTTAATGAACTTTTTCAATGGATGGATGCAGAGAAATATTCGATAAGAACCCTCTTAAATACTATCGATTTCACAGTAGTGGATGAATAAGGAATTAAAATATTCAGATCCGTACCATATATGTAGCTTAAGAATCGACTTAGATCATAATACACAATAAATCAATATTTTAATGCAATTTTTCAACTTATTTGGGATATGTTGAGGAAGAAGATGTAAACCATTCCCAGCCCGCCAAAGCCGAATTTTGTTATCTTTGTGGTGGTGCCAAGTACATCCAACATATTATTCCTCATAAAGTCAAAGGTGGGAGAGGTTTTACCTGACGCCCAAGTATTATTATTTGGAAGCAGAGCCACTGGTACGCCTACCGATGAAAGCGATTGGGATATACTTATTTTAACGAAGGACAAGCAGCCGAGGAGCATCAAAGGATTAATTCAAGATAGGTTGTTTCCACTGAGTCTTGAGTTTTCAACATTTATTAACCTTATAGTTGTCCAGGAAGATGAATGGAAAACAAACGCCGGTTATTATTCCTTGCGAAAAAACATCGGGAATAACTTAATTACTGCATGACCGAAAAAGACCAGGCTATTGCACTAAAATTAGAAAAGGCCCGTGTACTGATGTCCGAGGTCGAAGTACAGCTTCAAAATCGTTTTTATACCACCGCTATCAATCGGCTTTATTATAGCTGCTTTCATGCAACAAAAGCCTTGTTACTTACAAAAGACCTGACACCGAAGACTCATAGTGGCGTTGTTTCAATGCTCCATCAACATTTTGTATCGGAGGGCTTCTTTGACATAGCCCATGCAGCATTTTTCAGTAAGCTCATGCAGGAAAGAATAGACGACGATTACGGTGATTTTATGCGTGCAGAATTCGACGAAGTAAAGGAATATATCGCTCCTGCAAAAGAGTATATTGCTTATATAGAGCGAGTTATTACTGGCGCTCGGTGATGTTATTCAGTGATTGCAGCTTGGCCTTCAACCTGCTCAGCCCCTCCTGTGTAATATTCAGGTAATTGGCCACCAGCTTCCCAGGCAGCCGCTTCACGATCTCAGGGTTTTCCTCCAGTAACAGTAAATACCGTTCCGTCGCATCATTGGTAATAAAGGTCATTAACCGGGTGGTATTGGAAACGTACGCGTATTCCAATTGCCGGCGGTAGAATTTCTCCCAGGAAGGAAGTGTCTCCACCAGGTGGTAAAAGTCCTCCCGGTGCATGTACATCAGCTCCGAATGGGTTACAGCCTGGATATTTTCCCTGGAAGGTTTTTGCGTAATAAAAGACACCATGGAAGCGGACGAATCATTTTCAAATATAATTCGACGGGTAACTTCCGTGCCTCCGTCTTTTATAAAATAAATCCGCAAGCAGCCCTTAACGATAAAATACATTTTGGAAGATAAATCGCCTTCCCGCATCAAAACCTCATTCTTTGTAGCGGTGTAAGGCTTGAAATGGGAAAGGATGAATTCCATTTCTTCATCGCCTACCGTAATTTTTTGGGAAATGAACTTAGCCAGCGACTCCTTCATAAGCCACCAATTTACGCCTTTTTAAAGGCAAGATCAGTGCCGCGGCAAACACGGCAATAAATGCGTTTACCAGGAACACCGCGGTGAACCCGTAAAACGCGAAAACGACCCCCATTACCGCCGTCCCCGTTATTTGCCCCAGGATCCTGGACAGGGATAGAAAGCTGCTTAGCACCCCCCGCTGATCTGACTGCGCCGCTTCCATGACAACGGTATTGTTGGGCGTTTTGAAAAAATTCAGTCCCAACGCGATGATCCCGATCCTCCAGAGGTATCCCGTTAAAGGAGAGGCCTGAGTAATAGTGCTCATGCAAAAACAGCCCAGTGCAATGGCGCCCACGGCGTAAAACATCACCTTTTTTGCTCCATACTTATCCGCGGTTTTGCCGGCATAGACGCTGAGTGCCACCGTAAGCAACGGACCGAAGGACATGATGAGCCCTACCTGTATGGGAGAATACCCTCCTGTTTTCGAGAGGTAAAACGGAGGGAATACCACGGTAGTAATGATGACCGTGTATACCAGGATCGTAGCCAAAAGGTTCCTGCTGATCTGCTTGTTCCTGAAGATGGAAAGGTTCAGCAGGGGGAAGCGTTTCTTTTTCTCGAACCAGACGAAGGCAATCATTCCCGCGATGGTCGCCGCGAGCGGCACCACGGCGTCGCCAAGCGCCCTTTTTTCAATCAAGGTCATGCCTACGCAGTACGCCGACAGGGTAATCGCCAGCAGCACTATCCCCACCCAGTCGATGTTGACTATTTTTTTGGTGCCCGTTGAAGGAACCCCTTTATAGGTCAAGCCATACGCTATGATCCCAAAAGGGACATTCACTAAAAACATGGATTGCCAGCCAATGGTAGAAAGCAATAAGCCACCGACGGTCGGCCCGCTGGCAATACCCAATGCGGTTACCGTCGACAGGATCCCCATGATTTTGCCCAACTGATTGGGGGGCGCCAACTCGGTAGCAATGGCCATGCTCAAGGATAAAATGAAGGCTGCGCCCAGGCCTTGGATCCCGCGGAATAAAATAAACAAAGGGGCATTGGGGGATAATCCGCAAAGGAGCGAGGCCACGGTAAAAATGCCGATACCGGCCAGGAACAGCGTCTTCCTCCCGGCGAGGTCTCCCAGGCGTCCCGCCGCTGTGATCAATGCCGTGAGGACCAGCAGATAAATGAGCACAAACCATTGTCCGGAAGCAAAGGTGGTGTGGAATTCTTTAATCATGGTGGGCATCCCGACGCTCACGATGCTCGTGTCGAGGTTCATCATGAAGAGGCTGATGGAAGTGCCGATCAGGGCCAATTTTGTTTCTGTTTTCATCCCCGCAAAGTTGGAAAACGGAAACGGCCTGAATATTGATCTGGATCAATTTATTCGGCCCGCAGGCTTTTCACCGGATTCACCCTCGCTGCCCTGATCGACCGATACCCCATTGAAAACCACGCCAACGCGAGGGATACCGCGACCGCTTCCAAATACAGCGCAGGCCCGACCTTGATGTGATACGCATAATTCTGCAACCACCGATGCATGAAATACCCCGCCACAGGCGCCGCGATCAAAAAAGCAAGCAACACCAAAACGGTGAATTCCCGCGAAAATAAATAAACGACATCGGCCACTGAGGCCCCGAGGACTTTCCGGATGCCCACCTCACGCGCGCGGGTAGCCGCCATGAAGGAAACCAGGCTATACAACCCCAGGCAGGAAATGAATATGGCCAACCCCGCAAACAGCTTGTACAACACGGACAACTGGGCCTCCTGTTCGTAGTACCGGGCTATGCTTTCGTCCAAAAATTGGTATTCGTAGACGTCGTTGGGATACGTGGACTTCCACACCTGCTCGATGGCGGGTAACGCTTTACCGATGAGGCCCGGCGTCAATTTGATGTTGATCGTGGAATAGACTTCCTTCCATTTCTGCATCATGACCGGGCGGATCGTGTCATGAAGGGACGCGATATTGAAATCCCTGACCACCCCCGTGATGATGCCGGTCGAGCCGGGTATGCCGGGGATCTCCAATTTGGAACCTAATACATCATCCGGTTTTTTGATTCCCAGCTTCTTCAGGAAGGTCTCGTTTACGACGACGTCGTAGTACCCGGAGTATAGGCGGCCCGCCACCAATTGCATGTGGTAGAGGCTGGGATACATCGAATCGGCCCATTTAAGGTTGACCCCGAAGTCGTGCGTCTTTACACCATTGAAGATGATATCGGTATTCCAATCGGTGTTCACGTCGTTGGGGCTGGCGAAGCTGAAACTCACGTTCTCGACGCCGGGCTGACGCAACAATTGTTGGCGCAGGTAATCCATCTTGCTGTTATCAGGCATATGCGTCAGGAGAATGGCGTCCTTGTCGAAGCCCATGGGCGCACTCTTAAAATAAGCCACCTGCCCCATGACGATCAGCAGGCAAATAATCAGGCCCTGAGAGAATGTGAATTGCTGCACGACCAGTATCCTGCGCAGGAGGTTCGAGCCCTTGCCTTTGGGGGCCGCTTTGCTCTTGAAGGCCGTTACGGGGTCGAAACCGGACAGCACCAGAGCGGGATAGAAGCCGGCCAGGAAGGTGGTTCCGGCTGCCACGGCCAACAACATGCCTATAACGACCGGATCGGTTAGGAAGGAAGTGCCCAACTGAATACCCATGGACCGGTCAAAAAACGGAATGGTGATCCGACACAAAAAGGCCGCCACCAGCGATGCAAAAAACACCGTCAGGCCCGTCTCGGCCATGAATTGTACCAGCAATTGGGGACGTGTGCCTCCCAGGACTTTACGCACGCCTACTTCCCGTGCTCTGTTAACGGCCTGGGCCGTGGATAAATTGATGAAGTTGAGGCAGGCAATGACCAGGACAAACAGGCCGATCAGGCCGAGGGTGCGGATCAGGGACCTGCTGAAAGGATGATTGTTGAAAGCATTGAAGCGGGTATCGAAATGCATGTCCCTGAGGGGGAGGAGCAGCATTCCTTCGTTACGGTTTTCGGCGGGCTTGTAGCGCTTGACCACATCGGCCAGGGCCTGGTTGAATCGGGTTTCGGTGAGCCCGTCAGGCAAGGTCACGAAACAATAATGTTGGGCGAATATGGAAACCCAATTGTTGAGGTATCCATTCACGCCCGTATTGCGCAAGGAAGCATAGGAAATGACCACCCTTAGGGGAAAATCTGTATTGTTGGGCATATCCTCGAGTACACCCGTGACTTTCAGGAGCAATCCGTTGTCCAACTTCAGGGACTGGCCCATCGCGGCCGACCAGCTCCCGAAGTATTTTTCGGCGATGTCTTTTGCGAGCAGGACGGTATTAGGTTGGTTGAGCGCGGTCGTCCTGTCGCCCGCCAGCCAGGGGAAAGCAAACATGTCGAAGAACTGGGGTTCTGCATACACGACGCCGACCTTTTCCCGGAACTTTTGGCTGGTTGCCGGGATGGTGAATTGCCCATCACCGCCCAGGCTCACAATGGAGGCCACCTGCTTCAATTGGGGATAGTCGCGCCGCAACGTGGGTCCCGTAGGGAAGGGCACGCCCGACTCATAACCGATCCCCTGCGGCGTTTGGAAAGCCGATACCACGCGGTAGATATGATCCCCGTCCGGATGGAAATCGTCGAAGCTCGTTTCGTAGCGAATGACCAGGAAAATGAGGAGGCAGGTGGCGATGCCGACGGCCAGGCCGAGCACCTTGATGATAGCCTGTTCCTTGTGGCGGTTGGCTTGGCGAAGAGCAAAGGGGAGGAAGTTCATGCGCATACCAGGGCTCGCGCCAAATAAAATGCCAGCAGAGTAAACATTTAAACATCAATGCATTATACCCAAAACAAGTTGTGAAGCGTGCGGATTCGATACAAGGAATGTTCGGTTATGATTAGTGTCGAAAAGCATTTTCCATGAGCGCTATTTCAGATCTGGAAATGCCCAAATTATGAGCCATCTCTCTCCAGGAACGCACTGCACGGGCCACTTGATCAATGATCTTTTCCGCTTGCGCCTCCAACGGTCCGGGGCAGAATCCGTGAACAATCCGAAGTTGGGCTTTTCACCCCGCGCAAACTGGGGTCCCGCATACAGTTGTAGGTCGGGATCGAGCGTAAAGGGCGCCCCCTTTTCCAACCAGGTCCAATTCCATCCAATCCGCATATATCAATATTTCACCCAGCATTTGAATTGCTGTTTTTGTGGAGCAGTCCCGCATCCTGCAGTTTGCGCCCCAAAGGATCATCCGCCGCCACCAGTAATAAATCCTTTTCCAACCCTAACACAAAAAGGACCTGTAAATAGGAGCTCATCGCGACTCCCGGCTCGCCCTTTTCTATCAATTGAAGTGTGGACCGCGCAATCCCCGCGCGCTCCGCTACGATGTCCCTGGACAACCGTCTCCGTTTACGTGCGAGCAGCATATTTTCCCCTAAAGCCTTTAAGATTTTCGCGTTTGTAGGTAAGAGAAGAGTTTTTTTACCAGCCATAAAACAACCGATATTTCATACAAATAAAGCATTTTAAACCGAACTATCGGTACTTATTTAGAAAGGTGTCGCAAAAAAAGAGGGGGCCCGTAGGGCCACCCTCATATAGATGTTCAATCAGTTACGCCTAATTCGCCTTGAAGCTCTGGAGCGTCATGCTGAACGAAAGGTTCAGATTCGCGCCCGTGCTGTCCGCTTCATAATCAACGATCCTAACGACTCCCACACCGGGGTCCACGTAGGTATTGATCGTCTCCACGGTAAAATTGTTGCAATTCACGGCCTGCTGTTGGTTCCAGAGGCAGGTGTAGGAACCGACCTTTACGGGCGTGGCATACCCGATCAGGGTATATTGCGTGGCGCAGTTGGGGTTGGTGGTATAATCCGTGCTTTGACCCAGGATGACTCCGTCCGAAGAAGCGGTGCCGAAAAATGCATAGGGTGTGCCGCTGAGGCCATCTACGCCGTAAAGCACGGTATTGGACGGATCCAATCCGATGTAGGAGGTATCCCCCCACCAGCCGTTGGGATCGGTGACCCCATAGAAGGTGATGTTTCCGTTGGGCCCGTTGTAGGCGACCGTCTGGTTGTTGATCACCATGGTATCGATGTATATCGTATCCAGGGCGCCTCCGTTGTCGTTGTTGAAAACGGAATCGAGGTAAATCCATTGATCACCCGCTGCCAGGGGCATCAGGGGTTGGGAGGGCACGCCGGTGTTGTAGTTGCTGCTGGGGGTACAGGAAACCGCAAGGAGAACCAGGGCCACCGCGCCGAGATAGATCATTTTGCGCATAAAGGTTATTTTATATGGGTTTTTCGTTTTCTTTAGACTCAAATTCAGACGAAATGTTTAAACTCAAATCTTTACTTTTTATTGTGTTGCTACCCCTGGCGGCCTGTCAGCCGGGAGCCCCGAACGCTAAGGGTCCGGAGACTCCGGTGAGCGCTTATTTCGCTCCCCAGGACAGCGGGGTGCAGACGGCCGGTATCCGTATGATCCCCATCCAAACGCCCGTCGGCACGTTCCGGGTCTGGACCAAACGGATCGGTAACAATCCGCGCGTAAAGATACTACTATTGCACGGAGGTCCCGCCATGACCCACGAGTATATGGAATGTTTCGAAAGCTTTCTCCCCAGGGAGGGCTACGAAATCATCGAGTACGACCAGTTGGGTTCTTACTACAGCGACCAGCCCACCGACAGTAGTCTCTGGACCCTGGACCGCTTTGTGGAGGAAGTAGAGCAGGTGCGCGTGGCCCTGGGGCTCAACAAGGATAATTTCTACCTGCTGGGCAATTCCTGGGGAGGGATGCTGGCGATGCAATACGCCCTGAAATACCAACAAAACCTCAAGGGTCTCATCATCTGCAATATGATGGCGAGCTGTCCCGACTACGGGAAATACGCGGCGGAAGTGCTTTCCAAGACCATGGACCCGAAGGTCCTGGACACGCTGAAAACCATCGCGGCAAAAGGCGATTACGACAATCCGACCTACATGCGGTTATTGATTCCGAATTTCTACCATCAACATATCTGCCGGCTGGACGAATGGCCCGACCCCGTCCAACGCGCCCTGAAGCACGTCAATCCGACCATATATACCATGATGCAGGGGCCTTCGGAGTTCGGGATCGCGGGGCGTCTCGCCAATTGGGACATCAAGGACCGCCTCCATGAGATCAAGGTGCCCACCCTTACCGAGGGCGCCCAATTCGATACCATGGACCCGGAACACATGAAGTGGATGAGCACCCAGGTGCAGCATGGACGCTACTTATATTGTCCCGAAGGGAGTCATTTGTCAATGTGGGATGACCAGGCGCATTTCTACCCTGGCGTGATCGCCTTTATTAAAGACGTGGACGAAGGGAAGTTCCCTGGCTAACGGGCACCGGTACCGGCTTGAACCGGATCAGTCGGGTCCAGTGAAGCACGCGCATGATCTGAAAGGTCGGATCCAATTCGAACCACCGCTGCGCAAAATTTGGACTGGCGCCAAACTTATGGTGGTTATTCTGGAACAATTCTCCCATCAGCAAGATGCCCCACGGCGACGTATTCTTCGATTGATCTCCGTTGTTGAAATTGGCATACCCGTATTTGTGTCCGCACCAATTCACGATGGCGCCCTGAATGGGTCCCATGAGAAAATGGATGGGTAGTAACAGGAACCACCAAAAACCGGGTGCGAAAGCGACGTAAAACGCAATGTACCCCGCTACGAAGACCAACCGCGTGATCATGCTGTCCCCAAACCGGTCCAACCGGTCCCAGGTAGGGATGTATTCACGCGTGAACTCGGGTGCGGGCTGTGAAATTCCCTTTCTATAGGCGTCATACTGCTTCCTCGTATGCCACATCATGTGCCAGACGTCGGTAAAAAAATGGGGGCTGTGCGGATCCTTCTCCGTATCGCTGTACGAATGGTGCATGCGGTGCATGACCGCATAGGCCCTTGGAACGAGGTACGAAGAGCCCTGGGCGAACCAGGTCAGGAAGTAAAACAGTTTTTCCCTACGGGTGCCCGTAGTGTACATTTGATGGGATGCGTATCGATGTAGGAAAAAGGTGTGGAAAAACAGTGAAACGAACCAGTGCCCTAAAAAGAATATCAATATATAAATCATATCGGGCAACAAAGGTACCACCAACGGCGGTTTCGCTCGTGTTAAAAATTGTATATTGGCCCCTTGAAGTAAAAAATTATGTCCAAACTGTTGATGATCATAGTCGCGCTGGCAATCACAAGCGCTCTGAAAGCCCAAAAGTTTACCCACGCCGACACACTCCGCGGTACGATCACCCCCGAAAGGGCCTGGTGGGACCTGCAGCACTACGACCTGCACGTGGAGCCCGACCTGGCCGCCAGGACCATTCAGGGCAGCAATACCGTGACCTATAAGGTATTGAAGCCCTACCAGGTCATGCAAATCGACCTCCAGGCGCCACTCCTAATAGACAAGGTCCAGCAAAACGGAAAATCCCTGACCTGGAAGCAGGACGGGAACGCCTGGTTCATCCAACTGGGCGATCCCCAGAAAACGGGGGACATGAATAAGCTCACGATCTGGTACCACGGCAAGCCCCGCGCCGCCATCCACGCTCCCTGGGACGGGGGCATCGACTGGCAACAGGATTCCCTGGGGAACCCCTGGGTCAGCTCCGCCTGCCAGGGCCTGGGGGCCAGCGTTTGGTGGCCCACCAAGGATCATCAATACGACGAGCCGGATAACGGATGCGACCTTTATATCACCGTGCCGGACAGCCTTCAGGACGTGTCCAATGGGCGACTGAAAGACGTTAAGCAAAACGAAAATAAAACGCACACGTATCACTGGGTAACCGTCAATCCAATAAATAATTACGACATCTCCATCAACATAGGCAAATACGCGCATTGGACCGATACCCTCCAAGGCGAAAAGGGCGTGCTCGACCTTAGCTTCTATGTACTAGCCTACAATCTGGACCGTGCGAAAGAACACTTTGCCGCCAACGTGAAGCCCATGATCCATTGTTTCGAGTACTGGATGGGCCCCTACCCCTTTTACGAGGACGGGTACAAGCTGGTGGAAAGCCATAACCTGGGTATGGAGCACCAAAGCGCCACCCAGTATGGCAACCGCTTCATGAACGGCTACCGGGGCCGGGACCTGTCGGGCACCGGCTGGGGTCTCAAATGGGACTTCATCATTGTCCATGAGAGACCCCAGCCGGTGCCCGACAGGTCCCG
>CAZJDB010000040.1:0-8793 GCA_964544695.1 uncultured Chitinophagaceae bacterium | reverse complement strand
CCCAACATGAGCGGGAAAAGCGCCCTGCTGCGGCAAACGGCCCTGATCACGCTGATGGCCCACATGGGCAGCTTCGTTCCGGCAAAAGCCGCGCGCATCCCCCTGACCGATAAAATCTTTACCCGGGTAGGCGCCAGCGACAACCTGAGCGGAGGGGAAAGCACCTTCATGGTGGAAATGAATGAAACCGCCAGCATCCTGAACAACATCAGCCCCCGGAGCCTCGTCCTGCTCGACGAAATCGGAAGGGGGACCGCCACCTATGACGGCATTTCCATCGCCTGGAGCATCGCCGAATACCTGCACCAAAACGCCGCAAGGCCAAAGACCTTCTTTGCCACGCATTACCACGAGCTCAATGAACTGGAGGGGCGCCTGGACCGAATAAAAAACTTCCATATCACGCACCGGGAGGTGGGGCAAAAGATCGTTTTCCTGAGGAAGCTGGCCCCCGGGGGAAGCACCCACAGCTTCGGTATTCACGTAGCCAGAATGGCGGGGATGCCACCGGAGCTGATAAAACGCGCCGAGACCCTGCTGCGCGATCTGGAAGCCCGGGCCGCGGGCGCCCCGCAGGAAAAACCTTCCCAAAAGCTGCAGTTGTCCATTTTCGACGTCCATACCGAAACCTTTTCCGAGATCCGGACCCTCCTGACCGGTCTGGACATCAACCACCTAACCCCGATCGAGGCACTCCTGAAATTGGGGGAGATCAAGGCACTATTGAAGTAAAATCCTTATCTGTAAAGGATTTAGGGTCAAGGATGCAAAAAAATTCCTGAAACGGCTTGGGCCCCCCCGGGCCGAAATCGTATATTTGCATGAGGACTTTGAGTCTGCTTGCCCTCATACAATCCCAAACTTTACTGGCCCGTTCCATTCACTGTACTGCCCATTGATCGGATTAATTCATTGACAAAAAGGAATGGTTATGTATTCGTATGATCTGTTGGAACCTGGCTATTATTATCTGATCCAGGAGAAACAAAGTGGCCCTGTTACCCTCATCAAGGTCTCGGTCGTGAGCGACCACTGTATGTATGTTTCCCGTTTTGAAGAGACGGAAGTCATGGAATGGAGGCGTAAAAGCGATCCCCTCTACGACATTATCGAGCTCCTCGACGATAAAGCCGTGCAGGCCTGGGAGGCGGAGTACAATAAGGACATGTACAATTACGAAGAGGACGAGGAATGAGGTTGTGCGCCTTCGGCGCAAAGCGGGACCTTCGTGCCCGAGCCTCTTGGAACGAAAAGGGCGGCCTTATGGACCGCCCTTTTTTCGTTTATTTTGAAAGCATTTTATGAAATTTTGATCTCTGCCTGCCGCAGGTACTCTTTCATCTTTTCGATTTTCTCAGGGAATAAGACCCGGCCTTTCAGCTTTGATGCAACCAAAGACAACAAACCAGATTTAGAAACTTTCACCTGGTCTTTTCTCGTATTTATCTTTGATTTCATACTACAAATTTACATCTTTTTTTAATACCAGTATTGCGTCATATTTAATGCCTTTTCGATAGTCCTCAATAACTATTTGACCATCAATATCATTTCGACCACCATAGAATACATATTCTTTTTGCAGAATTGACAAATTCGCATCGACATATCCTCTGTAAATATTTATTCGGCGGTGGGCCTTTTTGCATTCCCCTTCTGCACATCGTCGCCGACATTCGGCTTTGCATCTCACTATAAACTCAGGTTTGCTATCACTTCCTTGAACTGCCATTATTGCTTGTGGATAATGCTGAAAAAAGGTGGGAATGCTATTGAGTACCGTGTTTAATATCAAATAGTGATCGCCATTATCAGAAACGGGTTCGTCCATTACCCTATCCGTCTCCAAATCATAGTCGCCAAATCCAAGGTTATATAGTTGCCTGTCCATTAGATTCTGCACGTAAGAATACTCGATCGCCTTTACTATATCATTTTTCCCCTCACTCACGAAAATAAATTGCAGACCTACCCCTGTTTGTTCTACTTCCACATCATAGCTATAGTTCGGATTGCTCATTGGTCATTTCTTGGTTAGAGATAAAGCGGGAAGGTAATATCTAGGTTCCGGGTCTATTTAATGAAATCGTGGGTATTTTCATGAGAATCATGTATTATAATACGTCTAGAGAATTCTTTTAATGGATTTTTTGGAGTATGAACCATTCAAAAAAAAACCGGTCGGAGGTAGAAACCTCAACCGGTTATCAGACATGAGAAAAATCAACGTGTGGGAAACTACCTTATTCTCCGAATATCATCTCCAATTGTTCTATCAAATCCTGTTCTATTAAGTCCTTTGCTACGATCTTTCCCTGGGGGTCGATTAAAAAATTCCGCGGAATGAACTGCACTTCGTAGCGCAGCGCGGCTTGGTTTTTCTGTCTGGAAAGGTCTGAAACCTGTTTCCATGGCAAATGATCTTCCCGGATAGCGTCAAGCCATTTCCCCCTGTTGTTATCCAGGGATACGCCCAGGATGTCGAGACCTTGGGAATGGTATTTAGCATAAGCCTTCAACAGGTTGGGATTTTCCTGGCGGCAGGGCACGCACCAACTGGCCCAGAAATCCAGCAAGACGTAACTTCCCCGGTAAGAGGATAGCTTTATGGGACGTCCGGAGGTATCGTTCAGAACGAAGTCCATGGCGGAATTACCAATGGCGATCCTGGCGGCGCTCGCCAACGATTGCCCAAATCCCTGGCCCCATTGAGATTGACGGAGGGTTTCGGGCATTCGATCGAACAAAAACCGCAGACGGGTATAATCTGTACTGTCCTCAGTACCATAGTGTGACAGGGCATAAAAGGCGGCCGGGGAAGTGGGATTTTCCACGAGGTAGCGTGCATATACCTGCTCACTTTTCGCAACTTCAATGTCCAAGATCAGTTGATGCGCGGCAACCATGCCCTTTACATCCTCCCGTTTTGCGGCGTCCTTGAACAACCTCTCTACGGAATCCAACCGTGCGTCGAACGGCGCGACGGCTTTCCGCAGCTTCCCGAATTCAACGTTGATTTCCGACCCCGAAAAGGACGTGTTGGAAAAGGAATCGGTGTGATTGACATAAATGGTGTAGGTATCGAGGAACAGGTCCGCCTCTTTACTTTTGGCCTCGCCCGTTTCGGCGTCCTTATATAAAACGAAGAGCCTGGCAACAGTGCCCGGGGCCGCTGCATTCCCCTCGAAAACATATCCCCTGTCCTTCACTTCCGAGCTGTCCCAGACCGGTCCGTCTATGCCCTTGTATGACAAATAAACGAGGGCTTCGTCCATATTGTTAAAACTCCCGATGATGCGAAAATGGTTCTCCTCTTGGGCCTGGACGCCAACCGATAGGGTCAGGAACAAGCCCCACAATGTACTTTTCATTTGATTGGTGATTATTTGGCCAAAGCCTCGTTTATGAATCGGGTAAGCTCATTCGCAGACGTCTGTAACTGATCTGTCCTCAAAATCTTTCCTTCCCTGTCGATCAGGAAGGGGTGCGGATATCCCATGACGTGGTAACCATCCACCACCGGGTCGGTGTTACCCCGGCCCCCGGTATAGAGGTTTACCACCTCGCCGGAGGTATATACGCCGCTTTCCAGGCTCTTTTTCCAGGTCGCCCTTTGGGCGTCCACGCAAACGGTCACAAACACGACATTCGGGTTACCCTTGAGCGCATGTTCCACCTCAGAGAGGGTATTTTTATAAAACGCCTGGCAGGCACCGCAACCCGTGAACCAAAAATCGATGAACACGACCTTCCCCCGGAAGTCGCCTAGCCGGACCAGGTTCCCCTTAATGTCGGGCAAGCTGAAATCGTAAGCGGGTTTCCCTACCCCCTGCAGGCTTTCCAAGGTTTCAAGGCATTGGTGATAAAAGGCAGTCGAGACAGTCCCCAGGGCATCCTTCAGCGTCTCGTCCGCCCGGGGAATCCTGCCGAAATTCATCAGCAGGTACAGCGTAAGCGCCTTGTCCCCGATCTCCCCCGCATATTCGTCCCGGAGCAGGGCGCTTACACTTGTCCTGGCATCGTTCGGATAGGCCATATATTTAAGGGTTAAAGCCTGCTCGACGAGGTACGCGCTGTACCAATCCGACTGCAGTTTCGCCGTCTCCGAATAAGGAGCAAATGCCGTGTCCGTCAAAAACTGGTCTATGAAAAACCTCGAAAGGTTTCCCAGGCAGAGCAGGCGGACGCTATCCGCCTGCCGGGGACTGAAACCCTTTCCCGACACTTCCGCAACGGCCACATCCATGGCACGGCGCATGGCCAGCAACAAGGCGCCTCGGTATAGGGAAAGGTAGTCTACCTTCAGGATGGCATCAGCCCGGAGGCCGAGATCCTCTTTCATGGAATCGATGGTTTGGAGGGAGTGGTTCAGCAATACCTCCAATAGGTTGTGCGGTATATAACGGCCATCAGCCCCGAAGGAAGGCAGATATATTACTGGATCCTTTCGATCGTATAAGGCCGCGCAGTAGGAATCGATACGGTACTTGCAGGCATCTTTGGCGGACCCCGCTCCGGAAAATTGCAGGGTGCGGTCGGCTATGGTGTACAAGTACCTGGTGACGCCGATGCCGGTCATGGACAAGTCCATCTTCTTTCCGGAGCGGATCGTTACGAGGACATCATCCGATGGTTCCAGCAAATAAGATTGAAGAAGCCATTTCGGACCTTCGCCGGAGAGGGTATCCACGTCCCGGTAAAGGGAAAAATAAATGAGGTCGCCGGGGATATCAATATTAAAAACAAATCGTCCCTTCGAATCCGGATGTGCATAAACAGTATGCTGCGGGGCATAATGGTCCGCCCCGTCTAAAATAGGCAGTTCGATATTTCCTCCTATGGTCTTTTCCCACCAGACCAGGGTAAGGCTATCGGTTGCTTTAGCGCCTTCGAGGTCCACTGCGAATCTAGCCGGAGTCGTTGCGCCAAGTGTTAGGGGCAGCCATAACAGGGCTGCAATGAATGCTGTTTTCATAGGGTTTTACCGGGGGTTTTGTTGGAGACCACTGATCTGGATTTCATCCAAAGGAATCAGCAGGGTATACCGTAGATCGTTTGCGGGTAAAGTGTAGGTTGTTCCGTTGAGTAACCGCTGAAGGGTTACGGCATAGGTTGGATCCTGGTTCAACCTCCGCAGATCGCTCCAGCGAATGCCACGGAAGCAGAGCTCCTTCCGCCGCTCGGCGAGGATCTGACCCAGTGCGTTATTCGCCGACGTGGCGGTATAGGTAGGGAAGGGGACCGCATTGTTCCATCTTTTCACCAACAAGGTATTCAGGTCATTCATGGCGTCGGTGACATCCCCTGCCCTGGCGTAGCATTCCGCCCGTGTAAGGTAGAGTTCATCGGTGGCGACCCCTGCATACAATAACCCGAATCCTGAATAATTTCCCCTGAAATAAGGCAGCCCGCTGACGGGGTCGCTACTGAAATAAAGAGATTTCCTGAGGTCATTTGCCGCATAGGAAGCATACAGGTTGGAATCCACATAGGAAGTGGTAGTAGTCCCCAATATCCCATAGTTCTCCTGTAATGCCTGGATGAGGGACTCGGGGTTGGCTTCGGGGAATGGGACGTTGGGGGCCGGGCTGAGGGTATTGAAATCCAATAGGGTGCCGTAGTAGCTGAGAGCGGAATCCGCATAACTGCCCGCATCCGTATAGTCCTGCATCATGAGGTATATCCGCGCCAGCAGCCCCAGGCAGGTCACCCTTGACGGCCGGTTCAGGTAGGAATCGTCTGGAACCGTGTTCTGCAATAGGTCCTTTGCTTGCAAAAGGTCCTGGGTGATTTGCTGATACGTATCCTGGACGTTGGAGCGCTGAACGGTCGTGTTGGGATCGGAGGTGAGCTTCAAAGGCAAGCCAAGGTCCGAAGTTGCTGAAGTGGGTTTGTAGGGCTGGGCGAACTCCTGGGCCAGGTTATAGAAGTTGAAGGCACGCAACCATAGGGCATGACCTTTGATGTCATTCCAGGTGCCCTGGCTGGACGCGTCCGGCTGCATGGAAGGCAAGCCTTCCAACACCACGTTGGCGACATAGATAGCATTGTAGGGATAGGTCCAATCGTTAATACCTGTCCCTGAACCACCGGACCAGGTATCCGAGGTCCAGGCATAACAATTCTGGATATCGTAATTCATAGATTGAAAAGTGGGATATCCGATGTAATAATTGTCGGCGCAGACTTCCGCATAGCCCGGATTGTTGATCATGAACTGGTCATTGTCCAACATAGATTGGTAATCCGAGAGGCTTTCCGGCACCGAGAGGGATATATTCGGGGAAGCGTACAAAAATCCCTTTTTGCAGGAAAAGGCCACTGCGCAAAACAAGATTCCGAATACTATTCGTTTTATATGTTGCATAAGGAACTATCTGCTTTAATGAATAAAAGGGTTACAAGTCGATCTTGATTCCGGCCGCAATGCTCCTCGGATTGGGATAGATCGTATAATTGCTTCCGTTGGTGGGTATCGCGTCCGGGTCTATGCCGTCATGGTTCGCCCTCCAAAGGATCCCAATATTATTGGCGTACAGGTAAATCCGGATCCCCTGCACCGGGAGGCGGCCCCATTGTTTCCTGGTAAGATCATAGCTGAGTTGTATGTCCTGTAACCGGATATGGTCCCCGCGGTCCACCAGCACCTCGGATCCATTGTAGAATTGATCCCGCGTACTGGAATTGTCTGGATATATCAGGGAAGGCACGTTGGTGACTTTTTCATCCCCTGGTTTCTGCCAGCGTTTGGCATAGTCCTGGGTGCCCCAGGTGTACCCCATATTGAACAGGTTGTAATAGTTGACCGAATTCCTCCTGAAGAAATACCCCAGCTTGTAAGTGATGTTGAAGGAAAGGGAGACCTGTTTGAAGCCGAAGGTATTCCTCAATCCACCAAAAAACTGGGGCGCCAGGTGTCCGTCGTACTTGAGCTGTGTCGGGTCATTGGTGTATAAGATACTTCCGTAGTCTTCGCTTACCTTTCCATTCAGGTAACCCTGGGGATTGCCGGCAGAATCCAGCCCCGCCCAGCGGTAACTGTAGAGTCCCTGCACGGGACGGTTGGGCTGGTAATAACCGTTACCGGTGGTGCCGGCCGCGGAAACCAGCGAGGAATTATAGTATATCTGAAAATCGTACTTCGTTACCCGGTCGGTATTATAGTTGAACAGGAATTGCGTAGTCCATTGGAACTTCCCGGTCAAGTTCCGGGAATTCAACACCACATCCACACCCCGTCCTTTCATGCTGCCGGCGTTCCCCTCGAAGGGGTTGCTCCCTGAATACCCAATTCCCGATTGAGGTGGCAGCACTTCAGGCCCCAACAGGTCCACACTTTTTTTGAGGTAATATTCCAGGCTGCCCGACAACCGACCTCCTTTGAGGGCGAAATCGATACCTCCATTCCATTGGCCAGTTTTTTCCCAGCGCAGATTCGCGTTGGGGTAATTTGATATACTGCTCTCAGGGGCTCCATAAAAGTTAGTCCCCCCATAAAAGATGCCCAACAGGGCCGAAGCGGGCGCTACGTTGCCCTGGTAACCATAGGTCGATCTGAGTTTCAGGAAAGGGAGCCAGGACACGTGGTAGAAAGCTTCCTTGTTGACCTCCCAGGCAGCCCCGGCGGACCAAAGGGGCTTCCATTGGTTGTTTGCGCTAACACCGAATAAATTCGCCCCATCGTTACGACCGCTGGCCGAAAGGGTGTACCGTTCCATAAAAGTATAGTCCGCATTGCCGAAATAGGAAAGGTACCGGTTCGTCAGGCCGATTATTTTTTGCCCATCCCCGATGGTAGAGGGATAACCTCCGATATAATTCGGGTAATAGGTGGCATAGTTGACTGGCATCGAAGTCCCATGAACAGGGTCATAACCGTAATAAATAAAGCTCTGACCGGTGGTTTCGGCGTCCCGGACCTCAGTGCCAACCAAGGCGGAGAGCTGGTGCTTTTGACTCCATTTGTCCGCGTAGCTCAACTGGCCCCGGAAATTCTGGAAGGTATAAGTGGACTGGCTGACGTTCAGAATATCTCCCAGGGGAACCGGGTAAGTCACCGTCCCCGTTGCCCAATCGATCTGGCTAAATTGATTGATCAGGTTCCTCGTATAATAGGACTGGAGGTTTTGCAGGTTCTGATTGTTGGTTGACATGCTGCCGTATTGGTACTTTATGTCCGCCGTCAGATGGACCGGCAGGTGGTACCGGATGCCGAGATTGATCCGGTATTCGTTTTCATTGGTCACATTGTCGGCGTTATTCAGCTCCTGAAGGGGTCGATAATTCCAGTCAAGGAGCAATCCGCCACCCGCCGTATCGAGGAATCCCTGGCGGTATTGAGCAATGGGCAAGGGATTCCCGCTGGCATCGGCCAACCGGGCGTAGGGATAAGGAAAGGGCATGTTCACATAAACCCCGTTGTTGGCAGTCGAACTATTGATGTAGTACACCTGGGTGGAGACCTCCAGCCTGTGATTGAGGAAGGCTATGGTATTATTGGCATTCAGCGTCACCCGCCTGTAGGCGTTTCCTTTCATGAAAGAATTGTTGCCATCGTTGTTGTCGAAGCCCCCGGAAAGGAAATACTGGTCATTCACACTACCCCCGGTGATGCTCAGGGCGTACTGCTGGTTGACATCCCCCTGGTAGAGGTATTTGGACACATCGTTGCGGATGTCATAATTGCGCAGGGCGTTGATCTGGGTAGTAGCTTCACCAGAGGAAATCTGGCCCGTTGCCTGCTGCGTCAGGATTTCCTGTACGGGATCCAACGGGGTCCAATAATAGTTGTCG
>CAZJDB010000039.1:0-5304 GCA_964544695.1 uncultured Chitinophagaceae bacterium | reverse complement strand
ATAATTCATGGTCGGGTTCTGCACCCCCGCAGTATTATAAATACCCGCCGCGGGATACCCGAAGTTCCACATGATATAGGAAGGAAAAGGAAGGCTATCGAAAAGGGTCGAACTAAAAGTAATCGTCGACCCCGTACAACTGGAGCTCCAGAAAATGCTATCATAGTTCTCCCCAAACACAGGCGCGACAGGCAAAGCCGCCCCGCCGGCACGCGCCGCCGCCCCGTCAAGCCATCCGCCCGGCGCCACCGCCGAAAGCGAAGCCGCCGCAGGCCCGCCGGCAAGCCGAGGAACCCCCGCCCGGGCCGGACCCCAAAAGCCCGCCAGGAAAAGAAAAATAGATAGATAGTGAAAGCGCCTCATAAAATACGTACGGAAAAACCCTATTGATTAATATTCACCTTCAACATCGTCTTCACCTGCGCCACCGACCCATTCTGCAACCGCGCATAATATATCCCCGAAGCAAGCGCAGTAGTCGTAAACGTTACCGTATACGTCCCCGGCCCCGGATACACCTGGTCCACCAACACATTGATCAAATGCCCCGCCACATCGAACACCTGCACGAGGGTATGCCCCCCTGAAGTAGTATAAGTGATATTGGTGGAGTCCGTAAATGGATTGGGATAATTCAGGATCAGATTGGACCCGATATTATTCAAATCGTCTATCGTGTTTTCGCAGGCCGTACCCTTGACAAACGGCAGGTACTGATAGTTGTTCAACAGCATGGTCGACACATCGGCCGCAGGCACGCAAAGCCAGTCACGCAAAATGGTACTGTACACCGACCGGAAGTCGTATTGCATAGGCACGATGGCCTCGTCATCCGAAGTAGCCGGCAGCACAGGGCTGGTGCCCAGGATACCCCCATTGACTGATAGCCCAAACACGAACACCGGTTGTCCCGCCCCGTGGTCGGTACCGAGACTTCCGTTGGAAACGATGCGGCGACCAAACTCGGAAAAGGTCATCCCCATGACACGCTTATCCGTCCCCAGGAATTTCAAATCCGCCTGGAAAGCAGCAATGGCAGCAGACAAATCCCCCAGCAGTTGAGCGTGATAGCCGGAAGTAGTATCCCCCCCGTTCACCTGTCCCCCGTGCGTGTCGAAGCCCCCCGTGTTGACCATGTATACTTTGGTCTTCAGCCCCCCCGCAATCAGGCGGGAAACGGTCTTCAACTGCGCCGCCAGGTCGTTGTTGGCCGGGTACCCCGCGTATTGCTGGGTCACCTTATTATAGGCCGCGGTGACGACCGCGGCGTATTTGTTCGTTTGACGCGCGATGGTGCGCAGGTACGTCACCTCGGTGCCCATCGGCGTATTCGGCTCGGAGCTGGTGACGCCGTTGATCAACCCGTAGAAGTCCGCGTCCTCGGGTACCACCATAGCGGTGGGTCCTGAGGTCGCCATGAAAGTAGGACTCAGGACCGAGCCGATCTGGATGGCCAGGGGATCGGGCATCGTGGGGTTGGGGTATCCGATGGGATAGTTGGTATAGGTATCCTGAAGGACGCGGCCCACCCAACCCGTATTCAGGTATTGGTCGGAGTCCGAACCCGTCAGCCAGATATCCGTCGCACGGAAGTGCGAAAGGTCCGGGTTGGGATAGCAAACGGATTGGATGATGGACAGCTCTTCGTTTTGGTACATGGACTGCATCCCCGTCATGGCCGGGTGCAACCCGCTTTTGTCATTTATACCCAACTTCAGGATGGAGCCCTCCGGGATGGCGATGTTCGTGCGCAGGCTGTTGTATTGGCTGTATTCGTCGAAAGGGATGACGGTATTCAACCCGTCGTTACCCCCGAACATCTGGATCAGTACCAGCACGTGGTCATTGTCCGCAGCCCCTTCCCCGGACCAGCCCCCGAAAAAGGGCAGGGACCGGTAGGCCTTCACGTGCAATCCGCTCAACAATGAGGGCAGGATGGTGGCCACCGGGGCCGCTATTTTGAGAAAGTTTCTTCTTTGCATGGTACAGGGATTATGACAGTTGGTATTCCGGGAGGTCCATGATGTATTTGTAGAAAGCCTGGAGACGGTTGAATACCGTCGTATAGGCCGTCATGTCCGAGGGGTTGGCCACATACGCCTGCCAGGCCTGCGTCCAGTACGCGTTGTTCGTCTGGTTGCTCAACAGGATGGTGCGCATGATCAACTGCTGCGTGCTCGGGTCGATGGGCACGGACATCAAAATATTCAGCGCGTCCGAAGTCAACTGCACGGGGTCGCTGGGATTGGGTAGCGTATTGGTGAACGCCATCGGATCGATGATCAGGGGCGTCCCGTTCATCATATCCCCCGTGGTCATCAGCAAATCCGTATAATAATTGCGTTGAGGATAGGTGACCGAGTTGATCCAAAGCTCGTGATAGCTGGGGGACTCGTAATAAGGATACCAGCCCGCCACCACGGGGATGGCCAGGACCTCCTGTTGCAGGAAGGTCGCCTGGTTCAGGATCATCGTCCAGAAGCTGTAGGAACCCTGCGCGTCGCTGGAGGCCGGCTGAACGACATTGTATTCGCGGATCAGGCCGATCAGGAAATCGAGAGGACTCTTGATCAGGCAGGCGCCCGCATACGTCATGTCGTAAAAGTGCTGGCTCTTGAACAGCGTTGACAGGACCGTGGGAATATCATAACCGCTTTGCTGGAAGATAGTCGCAAGGGGTATGATGATATTCGTTTCCACCGTGGCATCGTCCACGTAATAAATGAAGAAGTTATAGATCTCGCGGCAAATGAAGCGCGCAGACTCCTGGGTGGCCAGGAGCATGGTCAGCAGGTCGTCCACCTCCCCTGCCCCCGAAGCCCCGGAATACCCCGTGACCACGTGGTTGGAATAATAGGCCGAGAACTGCTTGTCGGTATCGTCGTGGTTCCCTGCCAGGAACGTATAATTATAATTGGCGTCCAGCGTATGTCCCGTCAGGACCCGGGCAGCGTTGTGCACGTCGTCCTGGGTATACTGCGAACCCGGGCCCTTGCCCTCGGTATACAGCTCCTGCAGTTCCCGACCGTAGTTTTCGTTAGGGGCGATAGCTACATTGGTGTTCCCGTTGAGGAAGATCAGCATGGCCGGATCCAGGGTGATGGCCTTGAGCAAGGTCTGGAAATTCCCAAGCGCATTCGACCTGAGTGTCAGGTATTGGTTGTACCACAACTGGGCGGGCGTATCCATGAAGTGCTGCGTCGCATCCATGGCAAAGTGGTTGTGCCAGAAGAGGGTCATCTTCTCATGGATCGACCTTCCGCTGGACAAGAGCTGTCCCATCCACCAACACTGCATCGAAGCCACGCGGCTCGCGTTCAGGTTGGAATCCTGGTAGAGCTCCCCCACCCCGATCCACGTCGCCCACGAGGCGACCCCGGTGACATCCGTTCCGTAATTGTTGAGGGGTTGCGAGGTAGGCGCCGCCGTTGGCGTCAGGATCGCGTCCACCGCCGCGGACATGGACAGTCCGCTGAAATAATTGACGTCTGCTACACTCGCGCCAAACAAGGTGCGCTTCAGGAGGTGTACGACCTGGGCGGTTCCCCAGGCACCCGAATATTCCTGGAGCCCGCTGGTACTACCGGGCCAGGAACGTTTCATACGGGTAGAAGATTTTACATTCGTGAGGGTCTCTTCACTCATGATCTCATAAAATTGGTGATGTCATTAAACGGTTTCAGGTGTTTTCAAGGTGTGCGCCTTCGGCGCAAAGCGCTGCACTCGGCAGCCCGCGGCCCCGCCGGACGACCGATCAATCGAGGAACCCCGCGATAAACGATCCATCGTTTATCGTCAGCGTTCCCGCCGGGCCGGTCACCGTCAGCGAAAAGCTGCCCGTAACCTCACCCTCGTCGGCCTTTGAAAACGCAGTGATCGTCACCACGTCCGTCGAGTCTCCAAAACTGTTATAGGTATTTCCCAGGCCATCGGTATAGGTAGCGAGAATGCCATTTCCCTTATAGGTGGCGGTCGTATCCCCGATCACGTGAATGCTGATACCCCCCACCAGGGTCGAAGTATCCGAATATTGGCCGAAAATCGTCGTGGTATGCAAGGTATCAACCTCCTGCACGGCCACCGTGACGCTCGGAAAATGAATAGCCACGGAAGTCTGGCTGGAATCGTTGGTTGTTTCGAAACTAAGGGAAGGAGTGAAACCGGAATGGCTTTTTTTGCAGGCTACGCCTAGCCAACAGCAAAATAGTAGCAGGGTAATGATCCTTACCTGGCTTTTCTTCATACTTGGATATTTGAATCTTACGGGACTTTCGAGCCCCCAAGTAATAACAAATATTGAGCCATATTATTATATAAGGATCACTTTATTTTTCGCAGCAGCGCGGGTCTCAGGGCCTCCGCACCGCCCCTTCGGGGCGCCGCGGAGGCCTCATTTACCCACACGATCCAGGGTGGTCCTGGATACCCGGACTTCCCGCTTGAATTCGGTGGGACTCATCCCCGTAATTTTACGGAACTGGGTGGAAAGGTGAGAAACGCTGCTATACCCCATTTTGTCGGCGATCTGGCTGAGGTTCAGCTCGTCATAACGCAAGTATTCCTTGATTTTCTCCGTCTTTTGACGGAGGATGTATTGCTCGAGGGTGAGCCCCTCGGCCTCCGAAAACAGCTTGCTGAGGTAGGGATATTCATAACCCAGCTCAGCCGAAATAACCTCGCTGTATTTCAAAACGGGTTGCCCCTCAGTATAGTGTACCAGGCGAATGATGGTATTACGAATCCTATCCAACAGCTGCCGTTTCTTATCATCCAGCAGCTCGAAGCCCAATGTCTCCAATTCATCCTTTAACCCTTCCCCCACCTCCGATTCCTCGATCGTAGCCTCCCCCAACCTGACCTCCACGGGATGAAGGCCTTGCCCCTCCAGGGCCCGTCGCACCGCCACGATGCAGCGGTCGCAAACCATATTCTTAATGAACAGTTGCATACGCCCCAAAGGTACGCCGATTCCGCCGCAGCCTCAAACTGTTCAACACCACCGTCAGACTGCTCCCCGCCATCGCCGCCCCGGCGATCATGGGATTGAGTAAACCAGCCGCGGCCAGCGGAATGGTCATTATATTATATAGGAAAGCAAACACGAGATTTTGCTTCACTGCCCGAAACGTGTCTCGGGACAAATCCAATGCCTTGGGTATCCGGTCCAACCCCCCATTCATCAACGTCATACCCGCCACGTCCATGGCTATGTCCGTCCCCCCACCCATGGCAATCCCCACATCCGCCACCGCCAGGGCCTCGGCGTCGTTGATCCCGTCTCCAGCCATGGCCACCACCGCGCCC
>CAZJDB010000038.1:0-70686 GCA_964544695.1 uncultured Chitinophagaceae bacterium | reverse complement strand
TCCCCGTTTGCTTACTGGATATGATGTGGGCATCGGGACAAACGGTCAGTACATCCTTCAGGTTATTGTAGCCCCCGCAGGATCCCAGGATGATGATGCGCGCCGATGCCGGGATCTGGGCGATGGTGTATTTGACGTGGTAACTGTGGCCCCGGTGGATCACGATCGTAGGGTCCAGGTTTTCATCCTCCAGATACCTGCAGAGGTGAATCTGCGCGAGGGAGTCGAGGTTTTTGTCGTTATTCAGGGGCAGGTTGGCGTAGATCCAGATCGGGCGACCCTTCACCGATTTGATCGTGATCCATTCCTTGTTCTTCATAAACTTCCAGTCCTTGTTATTGAACAATCCCATAAAGTCATTGTAAGACTGGAGGCCATCCTTGTCCCCATAGAAAAAGACCTGTTCCACCACTTTCCCACTGGTATCGACAAGGCTTTGGTCGGTGACTTTGTAGATGGGCGGAATGCCCAGGCTTTTCGTGAGGTCGACTTGTCCCGTGGAATCCGTAGAAGAAAATATGGTCTGAAGGAGCTCGTAAATCGCCTCCCCCCGTTTATTCTTATCCGCCATGGATGACAGATAACAGCGTTCGGTTTCGGTCAGGATGAAGTCCCTTAACGCCGGATCGCTGATGCTGGCATAAGAATCCGCTACATCCACTGCATCTTCCAGGCTATTGTCCTCGGTCCGGTCCAGGCGGCGCACAAAGGCAGCCATGAGCTTCATGGCGTCATTATCGCTCATGGACTTCAAAAAGTCGCCCAGGGTATTATAGGCGGCCGCCATCTTGATAAATTTCTTGAATTTATCGAAGGAGACATCGATCAACAGGGAGTCCCCCCGGTGGTTGATCTTGTCCATCATCTCCTTATATACATGGACATAACTGGAAGTGAAAATGTCTTCCTCACACAGTACGATCAGGTAGTATAACTCCTGAGCGCTCAGGGGTTCCAGGCACTTGAAGCGCACCGGATCGGGAGATTCGTGCAGCTCGTTGATCTGGGTGACGAACACTTCCAAGGCTTTTTTCTGCAACTGGTTAGTCAAATCGCGCATGGCTATGGGCGTATCCCCCATGATCATGCGGTGGGCGTAATCGGTTTCGGTCCTAACGAGCAGCTTATAATAGTCCACGTCATTTCCAAAGGTTTTGGCAATGTCATCCATCGTTTGCTTCCCGCTCAGGAGGTCGTCCATGAAGGGGAAGTACAGACGACCGTTCTTGTTGTCGGATAAGCGGACCAGGACTTCCACCCGGCGATCCTTGTTTCGCCGTATGAGCTCCGAAACAGGGTTGCCCAGGGCCTGGGCATAACTGTACAACTGGTTTGGCCTTTTTACGGCCACCACGGAAATAAGGCTGTCGGCGAAGGGCTCGTCCTTGTATGGCAGGATATTGTCCAGGATTTCACTGGTATGCAAGGCGCAATATTTGAGAAACACTTCCTTACCCGCCGCCAGGACCCCGGGGTTGTCATTGAATATGGTCACCAGGATGGCCCCTTCGTCATAGGGCATTTCCTGGATCAAATCCTCCATGCTGGTCCCCTGTATATCCGCATCCATAACCCTTTGAAAATCCTTGACCAGGGCTTCCGTATGGGCGGGATCGAACAGTTTCAGGTAATATCGGTTCTCGAAATCCCGAACGAGTTCCTGTAAATATCTCAGGTACTTGATCTTTTGATTATTCCCCGGAAGGCGTTTATCCGTCTCGATCCGCCACTGAATCTGGTCCACGTCCTGGAAAATGGCCCGGGACGCCAGCTTATTTACCCCCGGTCTTGTCGAAACGTGAAGGATGCTGTCCCGTTTGCCGTCCATTTGATCCGCCCTTACCTGCTCTGTATCAATACGATCATGAAATATCTGGCGATTGAGGGGGATTTGGATCTTCTGAATGGAGTCGCTTTGACCGTTCACATTCCTGCAAATACTTAAACAAACCAACAAGGCAATGACGTAACTTCCCTTCATCAACAATAGATTTCGACCTGAATAAGAGGCAAAAATACGACCAAAAACGCAGACGTGCGGCCTCACATTACTATTTTACGTAATATTGTGTGCGGGGGCGGTTAACAATTTTATAATATAGGTTTGGAGGGGTGCCCATAATTTTGTGTCATGGATACCAAGGGGAAAAAGATCTTGATTGCCGACGATGAACCTGACATCCTCGAAATCCTTCAGTACAACCTTGCCGCCGAGGGATACCAGGTCGTCACTGCCAAAGACGGGGATGAAGCCCTGGAAAAGGCCAGGAATTTCAACCCGGAATTGATCGTGCTGGACATCATGATGCCCAAGAAAAATGGTATCGAGGTTTGCAACATGCTACGCATGCAGCCGGCCTTCGGCGAAACGCTGATCATTTTCCTGACCGCCCTGAGCGACGAAAAGAACCAAATTCACGGATTGGAAACGGGGGCCGACGACTATGTGAGCAAGCCCATCAGCCCTAAAGTATTGGTTAGCAGAGTCAATGCCCTGTTCCGACGGACCCGTCGTCCCAGGGAAGGCAACGCGCTGTCCCTGCCCGGGAATACCATACAGGTAGGGGACCTGATGATCGACAAGGAAAAATTCATGGTCAATTACCAGGAAAAGGACATAACGCTGGCCAAAAAGGAATTTGAGCTCCTCGCCCTGCTGGCCTCCCGCCCCGGCCGGGTCTTCCTCCGGAACGAGATCCTCAGCCAGGTCTGGGGGACCGACGTGATCGTTGGTGACAGGACCATTGACGTTCATATCCGCAAGATCCGGCAAAAGCTGGAAGTCGACTGTATCACCACGGTCAAGGGGGTGGGATACAAGTTTGAACTATGACGACAAAGAACCTCACACCTCAACAAATAGCCCTTTTCAACGCTGTCATCCTCTCCGTGCTGGTTGCCCTGGGCTTTTACATCGTGCATTATAACTGGATCAGCGCCCTGATCAGCCTGATCCTCACCTTTTCGGTCTGCTACGGCCTCGTTTTTTTCAGCCTTCAGAACTTCATTTACCGGAAAGTCAAGCTGATCTACAAGTTCATCTATCAAACCAAGGCCAGCAAAAGGGAAGAATTCTACTACAAGAACATCCTCCCCCAAAAGACCATCGAAGAGGTCAGCGATGACGTCGAAAAATGGGCCCTCCAGCGCAGGGCTGAAATCGAAGTCCTGAAGCAGAACGAAAAGTTCCGTAAGGAATTCCTGCAAAACCTTTCCCACGAACTCAAAACACCCATCTTCGCCATCCAGGGATATATCGACACCTTGCTGAACGGGGCCATGAACAACCCCGAGGTGCACAAAAAGTTCCTGGAAAACGCCTCCAAAAACGTGGACCGCCTCGTCAACCTCGTGGACGACCTGGACGAAATATCCAAGCTGGAAAGCGGGCACCAGCAAATGAATAAAGAGGCCTTCGCCATCCAGGAGCTCATCCGGGAAGTATACGACTCCCTTTCGCTCAGGGCCAGCGACAAACAAATCAAGACCTCCATCAAGAAGGGCTGCGAGGCGCCCCTCACCGTCCTGGGCGACAAGGAAAAAATCCGCCAGGTCCTGATCAACCTCGTGGACAACGCCATCAAATACGGACGCGCCTCGGGCTCCATCATCGCCAGTGTCTACAAGACTGACGGCAAGCATGTACTGGTGGAAATCTCGGACGATGGGATCGGCATTGCCGAGGAGCACCTGAACCGCATATTTGAACGCTTTTACCGAACGGACGCCGCGCGCAGCCGCAAGCAGGGCGGTAGCGGGCTGGGGTTGGCGATTTGCAAACACATTATCGAGGCGCATGGGCAGGTGATCCATGTGCGCAGCAAGCCCGAAGTCGGGAGTACCTTTGGGTTCACCCTGGAAACGGCGCGATAGACCTCGGGACTGCCCGCTAAAACAAAGGCCACCCTAAAGAGGGTAGCCTTGTTGGTTTAGGGTAACACTTGTTATGAGAAGTCAATGAAAGGCGCTATCGTAAATGTTGCTCTTCCAGGTAGTGAATCAAATCTGCCGGATGATCCGTCTGGAGGGCGCGAACGCCCATCCCGATAGGGATACTCCAGAGTTCCGGGCTTTCCTTGGGCCCCTCGATATCGGGGAGCACCAGGTAACCCAGGCGGTTTGCAACAGTTACCATGTCCGCGGTATACTCGTTATAGTCTCCGTCAAGTATCTCGACCCGCGCTTTTCCTAAAAAATCTTTCATGGCCGTTGTGTCCTTCTTAATAGACCCCGGCAGGCTGACCATCAGGGGCATGTCGGGCGCCGCGGCTCTCCATTTGTAATATTGCTGCTCGGCGTTGAGGTAAACCACCACTTGCTTTTCCATCCCCGCAGCCAGGATTTCCTTGTAAGCCTGGGCGGGATCGGCATTCTTGAAATCGAGGTAAATGTTGATCTTGTCCTTGCACAATTCCAGCACCTCCCCGAAGGTGGGCACGGGAGCCCCGCCCTTCACCTTCAGTTTGCGGATCGCGTCGAACGTCAGGTCCTTCACGAACCCTTTTCCATCCGTCATCCGGTCGACCGTCGCGTCGTGCATGATAACGAGCTGGCTGTCCACCGTCGTCCTGAGGTCGATTTCCACGAAATCCGCGCCATCCTTGATGGCGTTGGAAAAAGCCTCGAGCGTATTCTCGGGCGCCTGTGTATGATCCCCCCTGTGACACACCACGATGAAGCGGTGTTTGATCTTGGGCAAAGGGCCGCACAGGGTAAGGAACAACAGAATTATTGCAGCAGCCACATCTTTTGATTGAGGTCGTCCGCAGAGAACTTCTGGTTGGCGATGGCAGCCGCCCAGTTCTTGGCGTTCGTGGACTGTTCGGCGATCGGGTAAGCCCACCTGATGGGGACCACACCGTTATTACCTACCCCGCTGCCGCTCTGGAAGGCGGGTACACCTACCCTGCGCCAATTATAGTATCCCTCATAGCCCGAATTCTCGAAGCAGGTGATATACTTCTGGTACACGATCTGGTTGATCGCGGTGGCAGTCGTAGCCGACAATTGAACAGCCGGCTGGGCGTAATAAGTGGCCCAGTCGAACGTAAAGGGATAGGGCGCTACCTGCGTTACGGAGTTGGCTCCCGGGGGCAGGAAATGCGCGGTAAAGTTGGTTTGGGTTACATCGATCCCGTAGAAAGCCATGGTTTGGGTAATGCCATTCTGATAGTATGTCGCAGCGGTCCCCGTAATCCAACCGCGCTCGATGGCTTCGGCTATATTGAACTGGAGCTCCTTGAAACCACACAACACCATAGGCTCGCCGGTGAAGTTCGAGTAGTAGCGGTAGCGGCCGATGAAGGAGTACTTGCCCGCGCTGGCATTATTGTACATGGTCCCCAGGTCCAAGCCCGTGCTGGCGCCCACGAAGAACTGATACTGGCAGGGATTGTTCACATCGATATTCGGCAATCCCCATGCGGGATCGCAGGTCATGAAAACGCGGGGGTCGTTGATCGACGTCAAGGCGCTCACATAGGTGGCAGCCATATTGTACCGCGCGGCAATCGAACCGAAATTACTGGGATTGAAAGGATAGGTAGTATACGTATTGCTTCCGCCCGGATTGAAATTCAATACCCAGTCATCACTCTGGCTTTGGAAAATAGGATACGTCGCCGGGTTATTGAAGATATTGGCGAACTGGGTCGGGACATTCAGGTTGGCATCGGCCGCCTGGTTGCTCAGGGCAACGAGCACCCTCAGCTTGAAGGAATTCACCGTCTTTTGCCAGGCCTGGAGTTCGGCCGTGCCGCCAAGGGCGCCAAAATACATATCCTGGTCGGATTGCAAAGACACGTCGTTGTTGGCGATGAGGGTGGTCAGATCCGTATTGGCGGTGTCGAGTTGATTGAGCACGTACTCGAATACCTGCTCCTGGGGTGTGTAAGCGGGGGACTGGTTTTCCGAACCTTCCAGGGCTTCCACCTGGGGTACGTCCCCGAACATCGAAGTCAGGTTGTAATAATAATAGGCCTCGATAAAACGTCCGAGCGCCTCATAGGGGTTTATGGCACTCCCCCCTCTGACAAGGACCTCTTTGTCCATCTGGACGACGTTCTTCATCACCAGGTAAGGGTCGAAGGAACCGCTGGTCCATGAATAGATATTGTTCCCGTAATAGTCGTAGTTCTGGCAGTGGTATTGGTTCCAATCCTGGACATTATTCCAGCAATTCAGACCGCCCAGTGACCCCGCGGATCCCTCGCCGGACATGTCCAGTAAAACGGTCCCCAGGATAAGCCCGGGAGGCACGCTGCTGGGGTTATTGGGATCTTGTTGATCGTTGGTGATTACCTTTTTGCAGGAAAACATCAGGAGCGTTCCCATGCACAGAAGTAATATATAATTTCTTGGTTTCATATTTTTCGCGCTTTATGGATTAGAAGGATACATCTAAGTTGAAGCCATAGCTGCGAACCGTGGGCGTTTGCAGGCCGGACCCGGCATCCTGGGTATACTGGTCTACGTCGAGGTCCTTGTAGCGTTGGGGGAAGAAATAAAGCAGGTTCCTGCCCACCAGGGAAACACTGGCTCCCTGGAGGATCGCCCTCTTACCCCACAGGTTGTCGGGTAAATGGTAGGTGATGGCCACTTCCCTCAGCTTGGTATTGGTCTTCTTGATCATGTTCAGATCCGGGATGGAGGCCGCATTGTATACGAAGGGCTGCACCAGGCTTTTGGTCGCATTGGTGTTTTCGCTCAGGCCCTTGTAATTGGTGACGGAGCCGTTTACGGGATCCAGTTGAATGGGAGCGCCGGTCAGGTTCACACCCACGCCGGTATAGGCAGCTACACCCGCCTCGTCCATCGGCCTGGCCGCTCCGATGGCGCCGGTAGCCGCTTCTATATGGCGGCCGCCCTGCAAGGTTTTGAGACGGACATAATCTTCGACGACGCCGCCCACCAAACCATCAAACTGGAAACGCAGGGAGAATGCCTTGTAACTGACCGTATTCGTCAAGCCCCATTGCCAATTCGGATCGGAGTGACCGTAGATCTTTTGGGCCGTGCTGCCGAGGTCGGAATAGCGGTCGTAAATTCCGGCAACGGGATCGATGACCATCTTCCCGTCCGGGGTCCTTACGAAACCGTCTCCGTATACCAGGTCGATCCTGGTACCATTGTGTTGCCAGGCGTCGGGGTTTGCATCGCTTACCCATTTGCGGACATAGGTGAAGAAGTTCGCGAGCACCGTCCAGCTGAAACCCTTGGGATTGACGATGGGCCGGCCAGTCACGGTTGCTTCCCAGCCGTCGTTCGTATAAATATTCCCGTTGGTAAAGTAGGAAGAATAACCGGAGGAGGAAGAAATGGTCTGGGGGACGATCCCTTCATTCCAATAGTGATACCGGGCAACGTCCAGGCCCAGGCGGTTATTCATGAAGCGAATGTCCAATCCTCCCTCGGTTGCCTTCCGTTCCGCCGTGTGAATGGTCGGATTGATGGCCTGATCTGTATATTGGGCGCTGTTCTGGTTCGTGTAGGTTGGGTTCAGCGCGTATGTTTGCGTGAAAGGGTAAGTCGGATTGGGTCCATTATAGGCGCTTGTCCAGGTGTACCCGTATCCGCCGGCAGGCGTAGCGCTGACATTGGGCGTAAACGTAGGAAGGGTACCGCCGTTCTTACTTTCCGCATAGGAGGCCCTTAGCTTCAGGAACGAAATAAACCTGGGCATGCGGACGTAATCGGAAATTACGGTGGCTAAATTGATGGAGGGATAAAAATAGCTGTTCGTATTCGAAGGCAACGTGGAGGATTTATCCACGCGTCCCGTCACGTTTGCCGTCACATAGGATTTATAACCCAGGTCGATGGAGGTATACGCACTCAGCACGAGCATGGAAGACCTGAAGCTGGTTCCCGTCAAAGGCCCGAGGGAGTTGGAAAAAGCGTAAATCCCGGGGACGTTCAGGTAGTTGGTGGACTCGAAGTTCGAATTAAAGGAAAAGTTCCTGGCGGTTGCCCCACCCACAGCCTGGAGGTCGAGGAAACCGGCGACGCTGTTCCGGTGATACCTGATCTGGAAATCCTCGTTATTTTCAAACAAGGACCTGCGGTCTTCCCGGTAATCCCCCTGGCGCAACGGCCTGCCGTAAACACCGGCGGAATAGGGCATTTTTTCGGAGTTGAACATATCGTACGCCGTGAAACTAGGCCTGAACTGAAGTTCTACGCTGGGGCTGATCTTGTAATTCAGCGAAACATACCCGTACTCGTTGTTCTGGTAGTGGCTCCTCAGCCATTCGTAGGACATGAACCAGGGATTGTTGTACCGGTAATATTCCTCGTAGTTTTGTTCTATACCTACGTGGCCGGGTTGCCAGTAATTGCGGATATTGGGTTGATCCACACTCCAATCCGCACCGCCCCAGATGATGATATTATATATGATGCTGTTGGGACCGTAAGCGACGTCCGGTACGTTGGGGCTGGATTGCCTGCTGAAATTGAAATATGCCGTGGTAGTGAACTTGCTGGTAAAGCGCTCGACGATGCTGAAGGTGGCGTTACCGTTGTTCAGTTGAGTATTGGGGACGATACCCTTCTGGTAGGAGTCTCCGAAGGAAAACCGCAAATCGGTCTTATCCGTGGAAGAACTCATCGAAATGCTGTTGGTCTGCAACAAGCCAGGTTGAATGAAGTGCCTGAGGTTGTCTTTACCTCTCGCCACAAAAGGAGTGGGCTGCACATTGCCGACGTACTTGCTGCCGTCCGCAAAGGTGGTGGTATATTGGGTTCCCGGGGTATAATTCCCGTCAAACTGAGGCAGTAACTGCCCGCGGAATTGGGGTCCCCAAACGTCGTAGTCATAGTCGTTGATCCCTACGCCGACCGCGCCGCTACCAAAATAAGAAGAGGGGCTGGAACCGCCACCACCGAAGGCATATTTACCGTTATCCCCGGGCCCATACAGGTCCTGGTATTTCGGCAACGCGATAAATCCGTGCTCGATCTGGGTGCTGTTGTTTATGTCGATGACGAGCCCTTTCCTGCTTTTGGTTCCTTTTTTCGTATTGATGATGATGGCGCCGTTTTGACCCTGGAACCCGTAAAGCGCCGCAGCGTTCGGCCCTTTCAGGACGGTGAAGGTTTCAATATCGTCCGGGTTGAGGTTGTACGTGTCGGAGCTGATTTCCACGCCGTCCACCACGAAAATGGGCGCGTTGGTCGGGTCATTCTCTCCCCGCATGATCACCTGGGCGGGGTGCCCCATCTCATTATTGATGTTCACTTCCAAACCCGCGGCCTGACCCCTCAGCGAATTTATGGGATCCGGTTCCCTGGCCTGGGTAAGGGTGGAGGCGTCGATCGTCTGAATGGCATACCCCAAACGCTTCGATTCCTTTTTAATCCCGGTGGCGGTAACCACTACCTCACTGATGTTCCTCGAGTTCGTTATGGCATTGATGAGGACGTTCAGGTCCTTTCCCACGGTTACCTCCTGGGTGGTGATCCCCACGCCGGTAAGCACCAGCACATCTCCCTCTTTTGCTTTGATAATAAAGCGTCCATCCGCGCCGGTGGACGTCCCGATCCTGGTCCCCTTGACGAGGAGGGTAGCCCCTACTACCGGTGTCTGGTCAGACAAGGATACCACGCGCCCATTGATCAACTCTTTCTGGGCGAGCGCAAACAGGGGGAATAATAATACCATCAAAAATGGCAATACCTTAAATGGAAGGGTAAAAGGTCTACTCATAAAATCAGAAGGTTTTAGTAAAGAGGCACAATGTTATTGACTATATTCCGGGTATACTTATAATAAACATTAAGTTTACATTAGCTAAACTTTAAGGAATTATTAACCTGGTTACGGTTGGACAAATAAATCCCCCTGGCCGAAAGCACCATTGCTTTTTACCTTTTTTTGAACTGCATAGAAGGGGATGGATCTCGAAGAGGCTGCAAAATAGGGAGGCACTTTAACCGGAACCTTAAGTTTACATTAGATAAACTTTAATTTTTCATTAACACACGCCTCACATTGTCGTCTATTGAGCCATCAAATATAATTCCACGTTCCCCGGACCTCTTGTGGACTGCCTTACGAAAACATTAAGTTTACATTAGATAAACTTTAAATCCGCTTTTCGGGTTTTTAATGTCCACAGGCTTGTCGGGAATTTGACAGTCTATCTTTTTCATGGAGTGTTGGCACAAAAAAAGCGCCCCGTGGAAACGGAGCGCGCAGACATGAGAAAATCTAACGTATGAGTAATCTTAAGATGATCTTTTAGGATGGTCGTTTAATTTATCTGACTTGGAAGCGCCTCCGGCGCTTCAGGACGCAAAGCTGAATCTAAATTGTAAAGGCATTCTTAACCCAATATGATCGAATTGTTATGAAGCCTTACATAATAACACCCCTAAATTAGATAACCTGGGTAAAATAAAAAGCTAATTTTCGTTCATTTTACCGTTTTTTTCCATTGATACACCGATAAGATGTCTTACACCGATGGAATTTCCTACATTAAAGCTTTTTAATCTGCTAACCTTGGCGGAAGTGAGGTGCAAACAACAGCCGCGCACGTTAGGCTGGCCCTAAAAAAACAACCGCTCCGCAAGAATGCGGGGCGGGCGTGAGGATACTTGCTTAAGGAAAACTATGAACGGTCATTAAATGCTAAGGAGAGAGGGAACAAAAGAAGACATATAGTATTACCCCAGTTTGAACTAAGAATTAAATAATTGTGAAGGCCCCAAAGGGCTAATTTTGCCAAAATTCATCGATATGGGTTTCAACACGTTTGCCAAGATCTTCATGCCCAGGGACAAGATATTCTACAATTTGTTCGAAGAAATCGCCCACGTCGTGCAAAAAATGGGTGAAAAGCTGGTCTCGGTGGTCGGAGAACCCGATTTCGACATCAGGGAGGCGGGCATCCGGCAGTTGGAAGACATGGAGCACGATAATGATGAATTGACCCACCGCGTATTCACCGAATTGGGAAGGAACTTCATCACACCCTTTGACCGGGAAGACATACATTACCTGGCGATTGCCCTGGATGACGTGGCTGACAACATTTATAGCAGCGCCAAGAAGATCAACTTTTACCGCGTGGACCCCGGGGATCCCGGTATCCAGAAACTGGCCAGCCTGATCAACGAGGGGTGTACGGAACTGAGAAATGCGGTACTGGAGTTGCGCAATATGCGGAACCTGCGTAAAATCACGGGAGCCCTGGTCCGGATCAATGCCCTCGAAAACCAGGCGGATGACGTCTACGATACGAGCATTCAGCGCTTATTCGCTACTGAAAACGATGCCAAGGAAGTGATCAAAAAAAAGGACATTTTCCAAGTCCTCGAGATCGCCACCGACAAGTGTGAAGACGTGGCCAATGTGATCGAGTCCATCATCGTCAAATATGCCTGATGCTTATCCTCATTATCGTTTTGGCCATCATTTTCGATTTCATCAATGGTTTCCACGACGCCGCCAATTCCATCGCCACCGTCGTTTCCACCAAGGTGCTCACTCCCTTCCAGGCGGTATTATGGGCGGCCCTGTTCAACTTCGCGGCGTTTTTTATTTTCCGCGAACACAAGGTGGCCAATACCATCGCGACCACCGTTCACGAACAATTCATCGATCTCAAGATCATCCTGGCGGGAATTCTGAGCGCCATTGCCTGGAACCTGCTGACGTGGTGGTATGGTATTCCTTCCAGCTCTTCCCATACACTGATAGGCGGGTTCATCGGGGCTGCGTTCGCGAAAGTAGGTTCCTGGAAAGTGGTGATCATGTCCAGTTTGATGAAGACCGTTAGCTTTATCTTTCTATCTCCCCTGATAGGCATGGTGCTTGCGTTCGGAATAACCGTGGGCATTGTTTGGCTCAGCCGGAAGGCCAACCCTTACAAGGCTGACCGTTGGTTCCGCCGCTTGCAGTTGGCGTCATCGGCCGCCTTCAGCCTTGGCCACGGTGGAAATGATGCACAAAAGGTCATGGGGCTGATTGCCGTTGCCATCGCTTATCAAAAAAAAATCCCTTTCCACATCGGGGATATGCCCAATTGGGTTCCCGTGGTTTGCTATTCGGTGATTGCCCTGGGAACGCTGAGCGGGGGTTGGAAAATCGTCAAGACGATGGGCACGCGGATCACCAAGGTGACGCCCCTGGAAGGTGTCTCCGCGGAAACGGCGGGTGCCGCCACCCTGATCTTCACCGAACGGCTAGGCATCCCCGTCAGTACCACACATACGATCGCGGGGGCGATCATGGGGGTGGGGGCTACGAAGCGTCTCAGTGCCGTGCGCTGGGGTGTCAGCGTCAATCTCCTTTGGGCCTGGGTACTGACCATCCCCGTAAGCGCCCTGATGGCGGGAGGTATTTATTTGCTTCTCGACCTGTTTTTTTGAGTATCTTGGTGTCCCAAAAAATTAGCGATGAAGGGGATTATACTTGCAGGCGGATCCGGGACTAGGTTGCATCCTATCACTTTTGCGATCAGCAAACAGATCATGCCTGTCTACGACAAGCCCATGATTTATTATCCCCTTTCCACCCTAATGCTGGCGGGGATCAAGGAGATCCTCATCATATCCACTCCATACGACCTCCCCACTTTCAGGAGGTTACTGGGGGACGGAAGCCAGTTGGGCATGGTCTTTTCCTATGCGGAGCAGCCCAAGCCGGAGGGGTTGGCCCAGGCATTCACCATAGGTGCTCCCTTTATCGGGAAGGACAAGGTGGCTCTCGTGCTGGGAGACAATATCTTTTACGGAGCGGGGCTTGGGAACCTGCTCAGCGGCAATACCGATCCCGACGGGGGAATCGTGTATGCCTATCACGTGAGTGACCCCGAACGCTACGGAGTCGTGGAATTCGACACCCAGAAAAAAGCCATTTCCATCGAGGAAAAACCCCAGCACCCCAAGAGCAACTATGCAGTTCCGGGCCTCTATTTCTATGACAACGACGTAGTGAAAATCGCAAAAGAACTGAAACCCTCGCCCAGGGGCGAATTGGAAATCACCGACGTTAACCGGGTATATCTGGAAGGGGGCAAATTAAAGGTCTCCATCCTCGACCGGGGGACGGCGTGGCTCGATACGGGAACATTCGATTCACTCATGCAGGCCGGACAGTTCGTTCAGGTTATCGAACAAAGGCAAGGCATTAAAATCGCCTGTATCGAGGAAATCGCCTACAGGAAAGGCTTCATCACGAAAGAGCAGTTGGTTCGCATCGCACAGCCCCTGTTAAAAAGCGGATACGGCCAGTACCTGATGGCCCTGCTGGAAAAATGATTTAACTTCGGGTTATGCAAAAGATTCTCGTTACCGGCGGTTGCGGGTATATAGGCGCACATACGATCGTCGACCTGATTGAAAACGGGTATGATGTCATTTCCATTGACAATAATTCCAGATCCTCTACCTTATTGCTTACCGGGATCGAAAAAATCACCGGGAAAAAGATCAAGAATTACAAGGTCGATCTTTGTCACTACGACGATACGTTTGCCGTTTTCCAGGAGAACCCCGATGTAGCCGCCATCATCCATTTCGCGGCATATAAAGCAGTGGGGGAATCGGTGGCCGAGCCCCTCATGTACTATGAGAACAACCTCCTTGGCCTCGTGAACCTCCTGAAGTGCACCAGGGAATTCAACATACCCCACTTCGTGTTCTCCTCCTCCTGTACGGTATATGGCAATCCGGATCATATCCCCGTCACCGAGGAATCCCCTCAGAAACCGGCCGAATCGCCTTACGGAGCTACCAAGCAAATGGGGGAAAGGATCATCGAGGACATGGTGAGGACTGGATTCGGTCATGCGGTGTTGCTCCGGTACTTCAACCCGGTGGGCGCCCATCCCTCCAATGCTATAGGAGAACTGCCCCTGGGAAAACCCGCGAACCTCGTGCCTGCCATTACGCAAACGGCTATCGGTAAATTGGCCGGCATGCAGGTGTTCGGGGATGACTACCCGACCCGCGACGGGAGCTGCATACGCGATTTTATCCACGTCAGCGATATAGCCCATGCCCACACCCTTGCGGTGGACCGGATGCTGGCCGGTAAAAGCCATAAAAGCATTGAAATATTCAACCTGGGGACCGGGAACGGGGTCACCGTACTGGAAGCTATCCGGGCCTTCGAGACCGTCACCGGGGTCAAACTGAAATATACCATCGGTCCCCGTCGTCCGGGGGATGTCATTGCGATCTATGCAAATAACGACAAAGCGCTAAGTGAATTGGGATGGTCCATCCGGTACAACCTGGAGGATATGATGCGGACCGCCTGGGCGTGGGAAGTCCGTTTAAAAGAAGACAAAACCCTGCATTCGAGTCAGAATTTCCAGCTCAATTAGGGCAATTCGAGCGTTTGCCTTAGGTTTGCTGACTCAAAACTGCTTGGATCTATGCTGACAGATATTCAAGTCCTCAACGAAAAAGATACCCGCTCGGGGTTCGGTGAGGGCATCCTCGAAGTAGGACGCAAAAACCCCAATGTCATCGCCCTTACCGCCGACCTCCTTACCTCGATGAAATTGGGGGCCTTCATCAAAGAATTTCCCGACCGCTTTATACAGGTAGGCATTGCCGAAGCCAACATGATGGGGATCTCCGCCGGCCTGACCATTGGTGGAAAAATTCCCTACGCCACCACCTTTGCCAATTTTGGCACCGGTAGGGTGTATGACCAGATTCGTCAATCCATTGCCTATTCCAATAAGAATGTCAAGATATGTTGCTCCCATGCCGGCCTCACCCTGGGAGAAGACGGGGCTACCCACCAGATCCTGGAAGACATTGGGCTCATGAAAATGCTCCCGGGTATGACGGTCATCGTCCCCTGCGATTTCAACCAGACCAAGGCAGCCACCATTGCCATCGCGGACTATCAGGGCCCTGTGTACCTCCGCTTTGGGAGACCCAAATGGCCCAATTTTACCGCTGAGAATCAAAACTTTGAAATCGGTAAAGCCCAAATCCTCCAGGAAGGGAACGACGTTTCCATTTTCGCCTGCGGGCATTTGGTCTGGAAAGCCATAGAAGCCGGACGGATCCTGGAAAGCAGGGGGTATAGCGTGGAGCTGATCAATATCCACACCATCAAGCCCCTGGATGTGGAAGCGGTCAAGGCCTCCATACAAAAGACGCGGTGTGCCGTGACCGCGGAGGAGCACAACATCATCGGGGGCCTGGGGGACAGCATCGCCCAGGTAGCCGCCCGCCACTGGCCCGTTCCCATAGAATATGTAGGGACAAAGGATACCTTTGGAGAAAGCGGCAAACCCGAAGACCTATTGATCAAATACGGCCTTGATTCTGTGGATATTGTGGCAGCAGCCGAAAAGGCGCTCGTCCGTAAAAAAGCCTAACTTACTACCTCGTTAAACTTGCTTTTCGCAAAACCATCCAATGGCTACTATCGCAGACGATAAAGAGTTATTGCTGCAATTCAGGGTTCCTGCCACAAAAGAAGCGGCATTTACCCAAATTGTCCGGAAGTATCAGGAAAAATTGTATTGGCATATCCGCCGCCTGGTGGTGGATCATGATGACGCCAACGATATACTACAGAATGTCAGTATCAAGGTTTGGAAGAGTTTGGATAACTTTAGGGAAGACAGCCAGTTATATACATGGTTGTACAGGATTGCCACCAATGAAAGTTTGACCTTCCTTGAACAGCAGAAAAAAAAGGCTTCCGTCTCTTTCAGCGATGTGGAGACGGGGTTGAGCAATAAACTGAAAGCGGACCGGTATTTTGATGCCGGAAAGCTCGAATGGAAGCTCCAGCTGGCGATTCAATCGCTGCCGGAGAAGCAACGGATCGTTTTCAACCTAAGGTATTACGATGAAATGCCTTATGAAGAAATGAGCCGGGTCCTGGAAACCTCGGAAGGGGCTCTAAAGGCCAGCTATCACCACGCGGTGAAGAAAATCGAGGACTTTATGCTCAACCATTAAACGTTTTTAATGTATCGTAGTCTTATTTGGTTGTATGGCACACGGTGAAATCATAGGACGTGAACTGGAAGGGATTTCCAAAGTGGTGGCGGGATTGCCCTCCGCAACCCCCTTTGTTGTCCCTGAAGGATACTTCACCCACTTCCCCGAAAGGATGCTGGAAAAAATCCAGGAGCCTGTGCTATTCGAGGGCCTGAAAAACGCGCCCACCCTTCAAGCGCCTCCCGGTTATTTCGACACCTTCCCGGAATATGTGCTGGGGTTGGCTCGCCTGGATGCGTTGAAGGACCTTCCTACTTTCCGCGTTCCCAAGGGCTATTTCGAGGAGTTCCCCGAAAAGGTCCTGGAAATGGCGCAAGCGTCCGAATTCATTCTGGAAAAGCTGCAAGAATCCGAAAGCGTAGACGAGGAACTACAAAGGCTATCCCCCCTGCTTGCTTCGCTTCCCCGGAATTACCCGGGAAGTCTCCCGGCGGGTTATTCCTTCGTGGCTCCGGCGGAACAGGCGCCCGTTATCGCCCTGCAACCGCAGCGCAAGCGGAGCGTGCATCCCTTCCTGGCCGCAGCCGTTACCCTTGGGGTGGTCCTGCTGAGCGCCGTCTGGGGATACAAGGTCTCCCTCGAGCCCGTTGGCTTCCGGAGCGGCATCAACCTAAAGACTCCTGCTCAATTCAACACGGCCCTGGCCAAAATATCCGACCAGGCGATCGTGGAATACCTGAAAAATAACACCGACGTCAGCGACGCCGATCTTCTGGCCAGTGAGGTAGACGATCAGCAACTGCCCAATGCCGAAGTCCCCGAAGGGGCCAAGGCGGCACAGGCTCAAACGACACAAGAATAGCAATTAAAATAGCATAGGAATATCAAACCGTCATGAAAAAGGGTCTCCTCATATTATGCTTATCTGCGCTCGGGGCAACGCCCTGCCTCGCACAGGTGCCTCCTCCCCAGGAGGACCCGGCGGTGGCGCAGGCCAGGCAGGATAAGATCAAGGGGCTAAAATTGGCTTATATACTCCAGCAGCTTAATATTTCTAAAGAAGAGGAAAGTAGGTTCGTACCCCTGTATTTTCAATATGATAAAGAGGTTACAAGCACCAATCACAACCTCGCCCTGGATGAAATAACCCGCGAAGAAACCATCCTGAATATCCGCAAACGCTACCAGGACCAATTCACGGCCGTCCTTGGCAGGAATCGTGCCATCTATTTTTTCCGTTGCGAAAGGGATTTCAACCAAATGTTGATTAAGCGTCTGCGCCCCGCCCCGCGAATGGGCCCTCTCCGCAGGGGGTACTAATTGCCTGGGGAAGGGGCTCCTATCCCGGTTAATTTAAGTAAAGAAACGGTGAATTTATGTGTCCCTATGACACGTTCCTTTAGCCTCATTTCCAACCTCTTTTAGCGTATCAGGCCACCAAAAATGGGTGGTTAATTCCATTAGCAATTTTTGGAAACTAAATTATTTTTTCCATACATTTGCATATAGGTGTTTTTCATAGGTTAGCAACGGCCGACTCTTTCTAGGGTTGGCCTATTTTTTTATAATTGGGCAATTTTTCCCCAAAACCTTTGAGGGAGGGCCTTTTCCTGGGGCGAATAAACGTTAGTTTACCGATCCTTTACAAACTGACGGTAGGGAATTTGACGTCGTGATAAAACATCAGGGTCCAGTGCCCGGATTCAGCCTCCTGCCACCACTTTTTCCTTAGCTCCATGCACTTCTTACCGTCGAAGTCGTACTTCGCGATGAAGCGGTTCTTCATTTGATTGAGCTGGGGAGCGTCGTCGCCCCCGAAGAAGGCAGTTTGACCCCCTTCGCTGATCCAAAATACCTGATGAAAGGGGGTATGTCCCCCTGTGACTTCGTAGCGGATGTCCGGCCCGATCTGACCCCTGTCGTTATCGAGGAGGACCACCCGGTCCGTTCCCCGCAGGGGAGCCAGTTCTTCCAATATATAAGAGGAGGGACCTTTTTCCAATCCGTAGGCCAATTCGCGCCCCTGGATATAATAAATGGCCGAGGGAAAGCTGAAGGGGTTTGCGCCGATGCCACCCGCATGGTCCTTGTGGAGGTGGCTTAGCAGAACTTTCGTTACATCCATGGGGTTGATCCCCGCGTTCACCAGGTTGTGGTGGATCTGCAGCGTACCGTCAGGATTCCGGAATCCCAGACCCGTATCGAAAAGGACGATATCCTCACCCGTAAGGACCACAAAGGGTTGAATCTCCACCAACAGGGACCCCCTGGAACGCGCCTGCAGGTCGTCCGCGTCCAGGTCGAAAGGGACAAACTTCTTTGATTGGTCGATGGTAAAGGCGCCTTCGGAAAGGGGGATGATTTTCATCGCAATATAATATGCCGGTCCGCGTCGAGGCGGATCATTATAAAAATCAAGATGGTGAAGGTCAGCAATGATGATCCGCCGTAACTCATGAGGGGGAGCGTAATCCCGATCACCGGCGCCAGCCCGATGGTCATGCATACATTGACGGCAATGTGAAAAAAGATGATGCTCGCCACCCCGTAGGCGTACACCCTGGAAAAGGAGCTACGCTGCCTTTCGGCGATCGTCACGATATGCCAGAGCAGGAGCAGGTACAGTCCCAGGAGCACCGCGCAGCCGGCAAAGCCAAAGTCCTCCCCTATCGTGCAAAAGATGAAATCGGTACTTTGCTCGGGAACGAAGTCATAGCGCGTCTGGGTACCTTTCAGGTATCCTTTCCCCGCCAGGCCTCCGGACCCGATCGCTATTTTGGATTGCTTGACGTTGTAATCGGTACTTTGGGCCGTCTTGATCCGACGGTGGCGCAAATCCTCTTCGGTAGCCTGCACCTCGGGCTTGGACCCGTGGTGGCGTTGATAATCCTTCCCCACCAGGCTGTAAATACGCCTGGCCTGGTATTCCTGGAGCACGTTATCGAATACGTAGGGGACCGCGAAAACGGATATTCCCGAGGCCAAAACCCAGGTAAAAAGTATGACGCTAAAGAGGTTCCGGTTCCGTTTGAACTGGCGGCGCGACAGGAAGATGGTCAGGATGGCGATCCCGGTCAGCACCCCTAACAAAACGTACCTGTCCAATACCAGCGTCATGACCGCCAGTACGCCCAGGGCAAAGCCGATGACCAGGATGGAAGGGGGAAGGCCTTCCCGGTACATGGGGATGAAGAGGCAAAAATAAACCAGCGCCAGGCCCGTCTCATTTTGCATAATGGTGATCAGGGCAGGCAATACGACGATGCCTGCGGCGATGACCTGGGCCTTTAGCTCATCGAAATGCGTTTCGGGCCTGGAGATGAATTTCGCCAGGGCCAGGAGGGTGAATATTTTACAGAATTCCGCGGGTTGCAGGTTGAAACCACCGCCCAGGGCAATCCACGAATGCGATCCGTTTACCTCCCGACCAAGGCCAGGGATGAAGGTGGCCAGCAACAGTACGATTCCCAGGGCATAGGACAGGTTGGCCATCGTGGTGAATATCTTCGAATCCGTAAGCAGGATGATGACGCCCAATATGCTGTAGATGCAGAGGTAGAAGAATTGTTTGGAGTACTCCTTGTGAAGCCCCAGCAGGTTTTGCAGGATGTTGTCCCCTTCCCGGTATTCCACGGCGAAAATGCAGAGCACCCCGATGAGGGCGATCAGGAAAAACAACCAGATCGACAGGGTATCTACCCCCTTGGTGATGGATGGGTTTCGGGCGGACGTATTCATACGAGGGGACGGGATTTGCGTTTCTTATTATCAGGCGCCAGCATTTCGGCTACGTGCCGCCGTACAGTGGTGTCACGCTTGGGCGGTGTGCTGTCATGTTTAGGGGGCGGGGGGATGCTGTCATCCTCACCCAGCGTGTCGGCCAATTCGCGCGCCCGCTCCTTGGCCAAAGAATCCCTTTCCGCGTAGATCCGGGGAGGAATCAGGTCGAGCGTCAGGATGCGTTGTTCAATGGCCTTGCGCGATTCCATAATGGTATCGTTCAGGTACTTTTCGATCATCAGGCCCGCGATAGGCGCGGCGGAATTCCCCCCCATGCCCGAATTTTCACAAACCACCGCGATAGCGATTTTGGGATCGTCCTTGGGCGCGAAGGCGGCAAAGAGGGCATGGTCCTTTTGGGCGACGCCGTGGTAGAAGTTCTGCGCAGTCCCCGTCTTACCCGCGATGGCAATCCCCGGGACCTGGGCTGCCTGGGCCGTACCCTCCTGAACAACGCCGTACATCCCTTCGATGACCTTTTGAAAAATATCCAGGGGAATGTGCGTGGGTTCATGACGAACCCTGTATTTGTCCAGAACCGTATCCCCTCCCGAAACGCTGTCGACAATGTGGGGTATGTAATAGTAACCGCGGTTGCCGATCAGGCACATGGTATTGGCGATTTGCATGGGCGTTTCAATCGTTTCGCCCTGGCCTATACCCAGGGACACGGCCGTACACGAATTCCAGCGGTGGCGTCCGAAGACCTTGTTGTAGTGCGCAGTATCGGGTATATAGCCACTGTTTTCTCCCGGGAGATCCACACCCAACCGGCGCCCCAGCCCGAAGGAATTCATATACGCCTTCCACTGCATCAAGCCGTCCTCGACGTTGTGGTGCTGGTCCACGATCAGGCGGAATACCGAAAAGAAGTAAGAGTTGCAGGAGTTGGTGATGCCCAGCACGAGGTTCCTGCCGTGTCCCGGCGCCTTCTCCAGGCATTTGCGCGGCGTCCCGCAGTCGTAATACCAACCCAGGCAATTTACGCCATAGGAAGGGGTGATCACACCCTCGTCAAGGGCCACCATGGCGTCCAGGGGCTTGAAGGTGGAACCGGGGGGATAGGTCGCCAAAATAGCCCGGTCGTACATAGGCAGGGCCGGGTCGCGGAGCATTTCAGAGAGGTGCTTATTGCGGTCGGGGCCCGTCAGGTCATTGGGATCGAAAGTCGGGCTGGACACCATGGCCAGGATGCCGCCGGTCTTGGGATCGATGGCTACGATACTTCCGACCTTGCCCGCCATCAATTTTTCACCGTATTGCTGCAGGTCCACATCGATGCTGGTGTACAGGTTTTTCCCTGCAATCGCCGCGGTATCGTACTGGCCACCCGCATAGGGACCCTGGGGACGGTTGAGGTTATCCTTTACTAAAAAACGAACCCCGCGTTGCCCCATCAGCTCCCGTTCGTAAGCACTCTCCAGGCCGGTCCGGCCGGCGTAATCGCCCGACTGATACCCCTGATCGACGTGCCTGCGGATAAATGCGGAATCCACTTCCCCCACGTATCCCAGCAGAACACCGGCGGTATGGAAGGGATACGTGCGTACGGGGCGTTCCTGGAGATTGAAAGCGGGTTGGAACTTGAAAAGGCTTTCGCTGATGCGCGCCAGCTTTTCCGGGGAAAGCAGGGATTCAAAGATGGAGGGCCTGCTTCGACCGTTCTTGACGATGGCATTGATGATGCGCTGCCTGAATTCGGAAGTATCGATGCCCAGGATCCGGCAAAGGGCCATAGTATCCAGGCCCTTGACCTGCATGGGCGTGACCATGAGGTCGTACATGATGGTATTGTCCAGGATGGCCCGCCCTTTCCGGTCGAATATAATGCCCCTGTTCGGATACACGACCTCCCTCAGGAGGGCATTATCCTGGGCCAGCTTCTGATATTTTCCGGAAATGACCTGGAGCGTGAAAAGCCTGGCTATGATAACAAAAAAAACAGCGGCAAAAATGAAACGGACCACCGTTTGGCGCGACTGGTTAAACACCGACATTCGATAGAGGGATTGGATTTTACTGTAGTGAAGTTACGTATTGGTGATAAACTTTTGTTTCCGAGGGAAAAACATTTCCAAAATGATCACCAGGACCAGGCTGATCACGGTCGACACCAGGGTCTTGCCGATGAAGTACAAGATGCCGGGGAAGGAAAGGGCCTCCAAAAGGAACAACACAAAATGGTGTAACAGGGTAAGTATCAACACGTAAGTAAGGTAAGGGGCAAGACCGAGGCTCTTGATGGAGGGTTCCCGGTAGTTCATCTCGGCGCCTTGCTGGGGGACGAGGATGTTGATGAGAAAGGGCCGGACGTAGGCGATCAAAACGCAGGGTGCCGCGTGCAGGCCCGGAGTCTTCGTGAAGTAGTCCAGGGAAAGCCCGCAGACAAACCCCGCGATCATCAGCATAAAGCGGCTCGTCGAAAAAGGCAGCCAAAGGATGAAGACGTAATAAATGTAGGGTACGACGAAGGAGTGCAAGGGCGGGATTTGGCTCAGGATGAAGACCTGTACCAGGATAAAAAGGATTAACCTTCCGATATTTTTCAGTAAGTCACTCATTTCATCGATTTCCTGGTGGCATCCTCCAGGGACGTTTGTTCCTTGAGCAATGTATTTTCCACGATATATACGTGCTGGAGTCGTCCAAAACGCGTAGCCGACCGCAATTTCAGAATATAGAAATTGCTCGCGGGATCGCTCGAAATGTCCACCACCGTGCCTATGGGAATGCCCGAGGGAAATTTATCGGAATACGTGCTGGTGACCACCGTGTCCCCTTTGGCCACGTGGACGCTTTTGGGAATATTGGTCATGGTGAGGATACCTGGGTCATTGCCATCCCAGCGGATGGGACCCGAATCTCTGCTTTTCTTCAACATTCCCGAAACCCTGCTTTGGTGGTGCAGTAGGCTCATGACGACCGATACGTGCGGACTCACGTTGATCACCGTGCCCACCACGCCATCGGGGCCGATCACTCCCATATCGTCAGCGATGCTGTCCGCGGTGCCTTCATCCAGGGTGATGTAGTTATTGGTGGCCAGGGTCACGGTGTTATTTATGACATTCGCGCCCCTCCATATGAACTTCCGCACGTGCCCCAGGGTATCCACGGGAATGGAGTCCCTGAGGATTATGATCGAGTCTCTGCCCGTTTTGACATTGCCGGGCAGCGCCTGGAGCAGGGTCAGGTTCTGGCGGGCCAGGCGATCGTTTTCCTCCTTGAGGTGAAAATAGCTATGGATGCGGGAATACTGAGAATAAAATCTTCCGGTGATGTCTCCTGTCACCCCCATCAGGAAAGCCTGATGATATTCGTTATAGGAAAACAACATGGACAGGCTTACAATTTCCAGGATAAGGAATACTAATACGTGGAAATACCGCCTTACGAACAGGAAAATATTGCGCACCGGATATTGAGTTTAAGGCTTCTGCTAGCGCATGACGAAGGGGTAGCGCTGGTAATTCCTGAGCGCGATACCCGTTCCCCTTACGACCGACTTGAGCGGATCATCCGCTACATGGACCGGAAGCTTGATCTTACCTGCCAGTCTTTTATCCAGCCCTCTCAGCAAGGCTCCTCCACCCGTTAGGTAAAGGCCCCTGCGATAAATGTCCGCTGCCAGTTCGGGTGGGGTCATTTCCAGGGCTTTCAAAATGGCTTCTTCTATCTTGAATACGGACTTATCTAAAGCCTCGGCGATTTCCTGGTAGCTTACCATGATCTGCTTGGGTATCCCAGTAACCAGGTCCCTTCCATTGACGGGGATGTCATCGGGCGGGTTATCCAGGTCTTTGGTGGCTGCACCGATCTGGATTTTGATTTGCTCCGCGGTGCGTTCACCGATGAGAAGGCTGTGGTAGCGACGCAAGGCCTCCATGATGTCCCCGGTGAATTCGTCACCGGCGATCCGGATCGACTGATCGCAGACGATGCCTGCCAGGGCAATCACGGTGATCCCGGTGGTGCCGCCCCCGATGTCGATGATCATATTCCCCACGGGTTCCTCTACATCGATGCCTATCCCCAACGCCGCTGCCATGGGTTCGTGGATCAGGTACACTTCCTGGGCGCCCGCCTGTTCCGAACTATCCCTGACCGCGCGTTTCTCCACTTCGGTTATGCTGCTGGGGATGCAGATCATCATCCTCCATTTGGGAGGAAACAAGGGCCGCTTGGGGTAGATCATTTTGATCAGCTCCCGGATCATCAGTTCCGCGGCATTGAAGTCCGCGATCACACCATCTTTCAAGGGACGTACGGTACGTATGCTTTCATGGGTCTTCTCGTGCATCAATAGCGCCTTTTTTCCTACTGCAAGCACGTTCTTTGGATTATTCCTGTCCAGGGCGATAATCGAAGGCTCATTCACCACTACCTCGTCGTTATGTATGATCAGGGTATTGGCTGTACCAAGATCGATAGCTATTTCCTGCGTAAAGAAGTTAAAAAGTCCCATTGTCTATTTTTCAATTCAATGCATGCAAAATTCAAGGAAATTATCCAAACCCACAACACGCTCGCTGATAAATTTCCAGAGGCTAACAGGTGGGCATAACCGTGAATAGAGGGCTTGATCTTGTAAATATATTAATTATCGGAATTCATAACCAATATCTCTTCGGAAATACATTCCGTCAAAATGTATTTTCCCCAGGGCTTCCCGTGATTTTACTGCTGCCGCGGCCGGGCTGGCCCCGTAGGCCGTTACCGCCAGGACCCTGCCTCCGTTGGTAAAGATATGGCCGTCCGATGCCCTGGTGCCTGCGTGGAACACAAGATCGTCGGATATCACCCCGAGACCCGTGATAATTTTCCCTTTCTCGTAAGCGCCCGGATATCCTCCTGAAACCGCGACCACCGTAGCCGCGGCACGGGGATCGGTCTCCAGTTGCACGGCGCCGAGGGTTCCCCGGTGGGTGGCTTCCAATAATTCCACCAGGTCATTCCTTAGCCTGGGCATGACCACTTCGGTTTCCGGATCCCCCAGCCGGCAATTGTATTCGATGACGAAGGGTTCGCCGCCTACGTTGATCAGCCCCAGGAAAAGGAAACCCTTGTATCCGATCTCTTCCGATGCGAGTCCGCGCACCGTGGGCTCCACCACCCTGCGAAGGACCTTGTCCATAAAGGCGGCATCCGCGAAAGGTACCGGACTTATGGCGCCCATGCCTCCGGTATTGGGACCCGAGTCTCCTTCTCCAATGCGTTTGTAATCCTTTGCTTCGGGCAGGATTAGGTATTGCCGCCCATCCGTCAGAACGAAGACAGACAGCTCTATGCCCGTGAGAAACGCTTCCACCACCACCTTCTTCCCTGCTTCTCCAAATTGGTCCATATGGTCGAGCGCCTCCAACGCTTCGGCGTGTGTAGCGGCGATGATCACACCTTTGCCGGCGGCAAGTCCGTCCGCTTTCAACACCACGGGCAGGGAGTGGGCCTCCACATAGCGTTTCGCGTCAGGGTCGCCGGGCGCGAACTCGCGGTAAGCCGCCGTAGGTATTCCATGCCGTTGCATAAACGCCTTTGCGAACGCCTTGCTTCCCTCCAGCCTCGCCCCCGAGGCCGTGGGGCCGATCACAGGGATTGGCGCCAAGTGGGGATCTTCCTGAAAGTAATCGTAAATACCCCTGACCAACGGCTCTTCGGGACCTACCAGGATCAGGTCCACCCCACGCTTCAGGCAGAAGTCCCCGATACCACGGAAGTCCATCACATCCAGGGGGACGTTCTCTCCGCAAGCAGCCGTCCCCGCATTCCCTGGGGCTATGTACAGTTGCCTGCAGCGGGGACTTTGCGCAAGCTTCCATGCCAGCGCATGTTCCCTGCCTCCCGAGCCCAACAAAAGAATCGTCATAGGGCGCGAAGATATTGATTTTGTGTGTACATTGGCTTCCTATGAACCAACCACTTAAGGTATCTGAAGCCCATCCCAAAGGCCTTTACATCCTCTTCGCCACGGAGATGTGGGAGCGATTCAATTTCTACGGGATGCGCGCTATGCTGGTGCTGTTTATGACGCACGCGTTGCTCTTCGACAAGGTTTTCGCTTCGAATATTTATGGCAGTTATATCAGCCTTGTGTACCTGACCCCCCTGATCGGAGGATACATGGCCGATCGTTACTGGGGTAACCGTCGATCCATCGTCTCCGGTGGCATTGTCATGGCGCTGGGGGAATTGATCCTGTTCTGTTGTGGCACGGTGTACCATTCCCTGCCCCAACTGGCCACCCTCTTATACTTCTCGGGCCTGGGCTTCATGATTGCGGGGAACGGGTTCTTCAAGCCAAACATCTCCATCATGGTGGGGCAATGCTACCCCCAGGGTGACCGAAGGAAAGATTCCGCCTATACGATTTTTTATATGGGCATCAATACCGGGGGGTTCCTGGGACCCATCGTCTGCGGACTGGTGGGGGATACGGGCAATCCGGCGGATTACCGCTGGGCCTTCCTGGTAGCAGGCGTGGGCATGATCCTGAGCATCATTACCCTGCGCATGTTCCACCACAAATACGTGGTTACCCCCGAAAAGCAACCCCTGGGGCTCACACCTCCGGGGGTCAAGGGAACCGTGATCAAACCCTGGTTCGTGGTGGGCTTTCTTCTCCTGACCACCCTCCTGGCCATTGGGATGATTTACGTGGACGACAAGGTATTCCCTTACCTTTCCTATCTCCTGGTCGTCGCGCCCCTGCTGATCGTGGCCATCATATTCGCAGATAAAACACTTAGCAGCATCCAAAAGCGGCATGTAGGGGTGATTTTCATCATTTGTTTCTTCGTCATCTTCTTCTGGGCCGCCTTCGAGCAGGCCGGGGATTCCCTGACCTTTTTCGCCGACGAACAAACCAACAGGCACCTGGGCTTGCACCTCCCCGTGTGGTCGGTTTACTTGATTTCTGTTGCTTTGCTGTGGGTAGTATATTATTTGTTCAAGAAAGCCTCGCGGAACCTGGCGGGGGATTACAACACCCTCCTCAGGCATACGGTATTCTTTCTGCTAGGCCTGCTTGGGGCAGGAATCCTTGCGACGGATATTTACCTGGGCGCTTCCGGAAAACCAACGGTAAGCATGGAGGACGTACCGCCCAGCGTTTTCCAATCGCTCAACTCGGGATTTATTCTTCTTTTTGCGCCCTTCTTCGCATGGTTATGGATAAAGCTCGGCAAACGGGAACCCGCCACCCCTACCAAGATGGCCATAGGTTTGCTCTTCATGGCCATAGGCTTCGGCTGGATCGCCTACGGCGTAGACAATATTCCACCCGGCATCCGGGTCAGCATGATCTGGCTGACGGGCATGTACGCGATGCATACCTGCGGGGAGCTTTGCCTGTCGCCCATTGGCCTTTCCCTCGTCAACCAACTGGCTCCCTTCAAGTTCGCCTCGTTGCTGATGGCCGTCTGGTTCATGGCCAACGCCATGGGTAATAAGCTGGCGGGGGTGCTCAGCACCTTGTATCCGCAGCCGGGCAAACCCACGGCCTTCCTGGGCTATCACATGCAAAACCTGCACGATTTCTTCATGCTGTTCGTGTTCATGTGCGGCGCCGCCTCCCTGATCCTCTTCCTGTGCACCAAACGCATTCAGAAAATGATGCGCGGGGGAGCTTAAAGAAATGATAAAATCGGGGACCTCCCGGGAGTTCGGCCCGTGACTTGCCTTACTTTTGCCGCAAACGGATCCCATGAAGCATTTACTACCCTTGGCTGGGGGGTTGCTATTTGGGGCCTTGGGCGCCCGTGCCCAGGTCACCGATACCCTCACCGACAAACAACTGAAAGACAAAGTACTTGGCGAAATCCAGTTAAGCCTCGACAAGAGAACGAAAACCATCGACTCCACCGTTACCAAACTGGATCAGCGCGTGGACGACCTGGATAAATCCATCCTTGAAACCAAGGATGTCAAGGAAAAAGCGGACAAGCTGGTGCTCCGCGTCCAGGCTTTGGAAGACCGTCAAAAAGCCATCGATCAGAACGACCTTTTTATCTACCAGGCCAACTACCAATCGGCCATCGTCAACCTCGTTTCCATGGAACGGGAAATCAAGCCCCTGATCCTGTTCAATTCCACCAAGACCTTTTTCGACATGCTTGGACAGGCCAGCAACCCCATGAATTACCCTGGCTACAAGGAATTCTTCGCACAGTTCAATAAGTACATGGAAAGCAACCGCGCGGAAGAAACGGGCCTGGGCGTAGCCAGCAACGTGCTCAGCTCCGCCGGAACCGAAATGGGAGCCGTGCCGGTCACGGGGCCCATGACGTATGCCCTGTTCAGCGGCATGTCTTCTTACATGAGCTCCCTGGGGAGAAAGCAAAAAGAACTCCGCGAGTCGAGTGAAAAGATGGTCATCCTTACCATGAAGGTCAGCCAGTTCGACTACGACCAGGGGCTGATCGAAAACGAATGGGCCTCCATCGAGGCCGAGTTGGATAACCTCCAGAAGATCTACGCCCAGGATTTGGCCACCGACCTGGCCACCCTTAAAATCGACCCCAAAGATTTTGCTGTGAGTTTCTCACACGAAAGCGACGCGGAAAGCCGTTACCAATACCTGACCGCGATGCGCCAGGATGCCGCCGGATTCGCCGTGTCGGAAAGAGAAAAAAATCCTAAAGACTGGAAACAGAAGATCTATTACCAAATGATGGACGTTCAGGCCTTAAAGCTCCGCTTTGGACAGATCACTTTCCGGATCAGCGAAAATATTGCACGCTATGAAACGCTGTTCGACAAATACAAGATGGATCCCCAGATCGGGCCGGAAATCCTGAACCTGCAGGCGAAGCTCAATGACTTGCGCGATACGTTCGACAAGGCGTTCGATCCGTTGGATTACATCAGTTCCACGACGAAAATGTATAAGGTGGGGTAGACGACCCCTCACGGGGTGCCCCGGGGTTAAACCATCAACCCCCCGTAATATCGGTGCAAGGGTTCCGGCAACGCGATCCCATCTTCTTTCTGGTGATTCTCCAGCAGGCAGGCCACAATACGTGGTAACGCGAGCGAGCTTCCGTTGAGGGAATGCGCCAACTGGGGTTTCCCCCGGGTATCCTTGAAGCGGATCTTCATGCGATTGGTCTGGTAGGTCTCGAAATTGGAAACCGAACTTACCTCCAGCCATTTTTCCTGGGCCGCGCTGAAGACCTCGAAGTCGTAAGTTAAAGCGGATGTGAAGCCCATGTCCCCACCACAAAGACGCAGGATGCGGTATTGGAGCTGCAGCGATTGAAGGAGGCGTTCTACGTGGGCTACCATTTCGTCCAGGACCTCGTAGCTTTTTTCGGGATGGACTACCTGGACGACCTCCACCTTGTCGAACTGGTGGAGGCGGTTCAACCCCCGGACGTCCTTTCCGTAACTGCCTGCCTCGCGGCGGAAACAAGGCGTATACGCCGTCATCTTTACGGGAAGTTCGCTTTCCTTGAGGATTTCATCCCGGTACAGGTTGGTGAGCGGTACTTCGGCCGTAGGGATCAAATAGAGCTTGTCTTCGGTCACGACATACATCTGGGCCTCCTTATCGGGCAGTTGGCCCGTCCCGTAGGCCGAGTCCTCATTGACCATGAAGGGCACTTCGTATTCCCTGTAGCCCGATTCGGTGTTATAGTCCAGGAAATACTGGATCAACGCGCGCTGGAGTTTTGCGCCCCTCCCTGTGTATACAGGGAAGCCGCTGCCCGTGACTTTGGTGCCCAGCTCGAAGTCGATGAGGTTGTATTTTTTGGCAAGGTCCCAATGAGGCAGGGCGCCTTTGGGCAGCGAAGGCCGGACGCCTCCCTCCCGGATCACAACGTTGTCCTCGGGGGTGCGGCCAGGGGGGACTATCGCTGCTGGTAGGTTCGGAATCCTGACGAGAATATGATGGATTTCCTTTTCCAAACGATCGAGTTCAACCTCGATTGGACCTAGTTCAACATTGAGTCCAGCCACAACGGCTTTTTGGGCTTCGGCTTTTTCCTTTTCCCCTTTTGCCAGCAACTGCCCGATCTCTTTGGAAATGGCATTGACTGAAGCCTTGATCTGTTCGGATTGGAGCGTTAAGGACTTGCGGCGCTCGTCCAGTTTGATAATCTGGTCGATGAGTTCCGGTTCGGGGAAATTGCGGACAGACAGGCGTTCCAGCACGTATTCGCGGTTCTGGCGGATGAAGGGGACTTGTAACATAGCGCACAAATATACGCCTTCCGCCGGGCCGTCCGGGCCATCGTCAGCCCAAATATTTTGCCACTATGGGCACGCGTCGACCCACGCCAAAGGCCTTTTGGGACACGCGAATGATGGGGCAAAACTGGTTCCGCTTGTACTCGTTGGTATTCACCATCTTCAGGATGCGCGCCACGAGAGTGGGGTCGTAACCCTGGGCCACGATCTCAGCGGGACCCTGGCGGCGTTCGATATACTGATACAGGATGGGATCCAGCACCCCGTAGTCGGGAAGGCTGTCGCTGTCCTTTTGGTCGGGCCTGAGCTCGGCGGAGGGCGCCTTCTCCAAAACATTCAATGGAATGATTTCGCTGTTGCGGTTAATATAACGCGCCAGGGCATAAACCTGCAACTTGTAGAGATCCCCCAGGACGCCCAATCCTCCCGCCATATCCCCATAGAGGGTTCCATAGCCCGTAGACAATTCGCTCTTGTTGGAGGTATTCAGGAGGATGTAGCCGTACTTGTTGGCGATGGACATAAGGATATTTGCCCTCGACCGGCTTTGCATGTTTTCTTCCGCCAGGCTGAAGGGCAAGTCTCCGAAAAGGGGATGGAGGGTGTGCAGGAAGGCCGAGTATACTTCCCTTATGGATACAATATCGTAAGGATTGCCCAGGTTGCCCGAAAGCTCGACGGCGTCCTTTACAGAATGTTCGGAGCTGAAGGGCGAAGGCATGAGGACCGCGCGGACGTTCGCCGCACCCAGGGCTTCGCAGGCCAGGGCCAGGGTAACGGCGCTGTCTACCCCCCCGGAAGAACCGATGATGGCTTTGGTAAAACCCATTTTCCGGAAATAATCGGAGATCCCCGACAGCAGGGCTTCATAAATGCGGTCCGTGTGCAACTCCGGCTGCAGGATGTCTATGTCGGTCCTGGAAAATTCTCCCGAAGCCGCGGTCACGGCACGGGGCGCGAGAACGGTTGCAGCGCCGCGCCGGTGCGCATTGCTTTCAAGGGCCAGGGTCTGAACAAGCGCCACGCGGTCTTCGACTTCTTCTACCATCAGGCGCCCTTCCTTACCCAGGGTAGCCGTGATCAGCCCTTCCCTGAAAAACGGGAGGGAGCGAACGATCTTGCCTTCCTTGTCCATGATCAGGGAACCCCCATCGAAGACGATTTCCGTTTGAGAACCCACGGCATTGCAGTAGAACATGGGGATCTTATACTTGTCCACGTTGGCCCTGACGATATCCTTTCGTTCTTCGGCGTGGGCATAATCGAAGGGAGAAGCGGAAAGGTTTATCATGCAATCGGGTCGCTGGTGAACCAACATGTCCATGGGGCACATGCGGTACAGGGGATTGTTTCCAAGGTTCCAGATGTCCTCGCATACGGTGACGGCAAGACGACGTCCCTTGAACTCCATGATGTTCCAGCGGGATCCCGGTTCGAAATAGCGGTATTCGTCGAACACGTCGTAGGTAGGCAAAAGGGTCTTATGCTGGATGGCTTTTACCTCACCCTGGTACAACAACCAGGCGGCATTGAAAAGGCCCTTGCCTTCCCGGGCGGGGTTGCGCACGGGGCAGCCGATGAGCACACCGATTTCCTTTGAATGGGTGCTGATCTCTTCCACGGCCTGGTAACATCGATTGCAAAAGTCTTCAAATTCCAGGAAATCCCTGGGAGGGTAACCACACACGCTCAATTCGGAAAAGACAACGAGATCGGCCCCCTGTTCACGGGCTTCCCGGATCCCCTCTATGATGCGCCGGGTATTGAATTCGAAATTCCCAATGTGATAGTTCTGCTGGGCAATAGCGATTTTCATAGGTCAAAGGTATGTCGTAAGTTGCGTCGATGAAGCGTCTTTTCATTTTCTTAATCATGGTTGCCGGGCTCTGCGGCTGCCACGGATCGGACAACACTCCAGACGTCTCGGATATCAAGGTGACCTTCAAGGTGGAACGTTTTGATCACGACCTGTTTGCACTGGACTCTACCCGTTTGCCGGAGGAATGGCCCGGTATCGTACAAAAATACCCCAGCTTCAGCCACCTCTTTCTCCAGGACGTGCTGGGCCTCGAACGGGCCGCCGATTCCCCTTCGGTTGCTTTTGGAGAGCTCAGGCACTTCCTGGCCCAGAACCGGGTATTGAGGGATTCCGTATTTGCGGCCTATCCCAACACAGACAAAATCACCCGACCCCTCGAGAACTATTTCCGCTACGTGAAATATTATTATCCGGACTATCAGGTCCCTACCCTCATCACCTTCATCGGCAACTTCGGTGGACGGGAATTGTATACCCCGGACGGGCTGGCGATCGGACTGGATTTTTACATGGGGACCAACTTTTCTTATTATCAGATCCCAGAAGTGCAGGAGGTGTATCCCGATTATGTAAGCCGTAAATTTACTCCCGAATACCTGCCCGTAAACATCATGGCCGCGGTGGTAGACGACCTGTACCCCGAGCCGGCGGATACCACGACCCAATCCCTGATCGAACAACTCATCGACCGGGGCCGGCGCATGTACCTCCAGGACAAATTCCTGCCTGGTGTGGAAGATACCCTGAAATTAGGATACACGGGTAAGCAGTACACATGGTGCAAAGCCAACGAAGGCCTGATCTGGAATTTCCTGGAAGAACAAAACGTGCTTTATTCCATGGACCCGGACGTCATCAAAAATTATATGGGAGACGCCCCGTCTACCCAAAGCATGCCCGACCAGTCGCCCGGGAATATCGGGTCATTTGTGGGATGGCAGATCGTGCGGAAGTACGTCGCCAAAAGGGGCGATCCGGGGCCTAAAAAGCTGATGGAAATTCCTTGGAAGGAAGTGCTTTCGGAGTCGCAGTACAACCCGAAGTAGGCATGCGACGCACGGCGTTACGCCACCTGGCGGGGCTCAGTTCATTTTAAACGGAACGAGCATCTCGAAGACGGGAATAGCCACGTCAAAGGTCTCCTTGGTATGCAGGTTTTCCATTTGGTAGGTGCCATGCATCTTACCCATCTCGGTGCGGAGGTTGCAACCACTTACGTATTGATAACGCTCTTCGGGTTCGAGCCCGGGTTGTACACCCACTACGCCTTCCCCTTCGACTTCGCGGTAGGTTCCGTTGCTGTCGAAGATGTGCCAATGGCGGCGCAGAAGCTTGATAGGGAAGGGGTTGTTGTTCTCGATGGTGATCCTGTAGGCAAACATGAACTCTCCCGCAAGCGGATTGCTGTAATCCGGCTGGTAAAACGTTTCCACGCTGACTTTAACTCCTTCAGAGACAGTTGACACCATAATTACACTAAAATACGATAAAAGGGGGCAGGTAGGCGCACCAAAAGTGTGTTTTTGACAGGGCGTTCACAAAAGACCATGCGCGGCGCCCCGTGGCGCTGGTCGGCATCGCTAGCGTTTCCTGGTCCGGGTATAGCCTTTGGCGATCAGCCACTCGACAACTTTACTCCTGTGGTCTCCCTGAACGATGATTTCCCCGTCCTTTACGGAGCCCCCCGAACCGCAGTGGTTCTTTATTTGCTTGCCCAAAGCCTCCAGGTCGGCGGGTAAGCCGGTGAAGCCGGATACCAAAGTCACGGCCTTTCCGGCGCGGTGCCGCGTGTCCAGGGTAACGAGTAGGTATTGCCGGGCGGGAGGAAGCGTTTCCCGGGACTCTTCCGGCTCTTGTTCGGGCCGGTAGGTGGGATCCGTAGAAAAGACGATCCCGTCGGATAAAGGGAATTTCTTCTTGGACATGGCTTATATCTTGGCTTTAAGGCTTAAATCAAGGCTACGCGCCTGGTGAATTACACTTCCAACGCTGACGAAATCCACCCCAGTCGCCGCATATGAAACGATATTATCGAGGTGTATCCCCCCGCTGGCTTCCGTTTCCACGCGGCCTCCGATCAACTGCACGGCGCGATCCACATCCTTCGGAGAAAAATTGTCGAGCAGTATCCGATCCACTTTTCCCGTCTGCAAAGCGGTCCACACTTCGTCCAGGTTCCGGGTCTCTACCTCTATTTTCAGGTCGCGACCCAATTCCTTCAGATAGGTCCAGGCTTTCTCCACCGCCTGGCTCAGGCCCCCGCAGTAGTCGATGTGGTTGTCCTTGAGCATGATCATGTCGTAGAGGCCCATGCGGTGGTTGACGCCACCCCCGATACGCACCGCCTCCTTTTCCAGCAACCTGAAATTGGGGGTCGTTTTCCGGGTATCGAGGAGGCGGGTATGGAACCCTTCCAGGAGTTGGGTATACGTGCGCGTCAGGGTCGCTATGCCGCTCATGCGCTGCATGCAATTCAAGACCAGCCTTTCCCCAAGGAGTATCGTGTGCACCCGGCCCCTTATCTCGAAAGCAAGGTCCCCCGGGACCACGGAGGCCCCGTCTTCGAGATAGATACTCAAGGTAGACTCGGGTTCAAGACGGTGGAAAATGCGGGCGGCAACCCGTACCCCGGCCAGGACGCCGGTGTCTTTTACAAGCAGACGGGCAACGCCAAGAGCCTGGGCGTCGATGCTGCCCAGGGTGCTGTAATCACCCGGGCCAATATCTTCCTGGAGCGCACGATCGATCAAGACATCCAAAGCGTCCTGCATTCGGCAAAAGTACGTAAACGGAGCGGGAGGTGTAACATCCGGGCGGCAATGGGCCCTAACGGGCGGTCATGTTGATTTCTTTGAGGAGGGACTGCTCGCCTTCCTGGCGGACGAAGAGCGTGGTCCTGAAATTACCGCTGGCGGTCTGCAGGGTTCCGATGCAATACCCCGTACTTTCCCCTTCGCCCTTCACCTGGATATTGAAGCTTTTCACCTTGTACGTTTCGAAGAAATCCCTGAGGACCATCTTCGCCTGGCTCCTGCTGCAAGAGCCTACGCGTTTATCCGGGAGGGTTAGGTCTACGTAGGTATCGAAATAGCGGGATAATTCCTCGACGTTGCCTGCCTGAAAGGCGGTAACCACCGCGCTCAACTTGTCGGTAACGACGGGGGGGCGGGCGTGGACGGGTGCGATGGGCCCTGAATCCAGGGAGGTAGAGACCGCATTCGGCAGGGACGCTTCCGGGGAAAGGGCTATCCAGGTCCCCGCGAAGCCATGCCCACCAACGGCAGTAAGGGTGAACAAAACGGCTGCGGCAACCCAAATGAGGAAAGTCGTGGATATTTTTATACTCATTGACCCCACTAAATTGCGTTCACCCCAGAAGCGCGAAAAGTGTGCCAGGTTTCGATTCTTTTTTAATGTAGGTTTACCCCATGAGTCAGGCTAAAGTTATTTTGATCATTATGGATGGCTGGGGGCTGGGAAAAGAACCCGCGTCCGACGCCATCCGCCATGCTAAAACGCCCTTTGTATCCTCCTTGTATGAGACTTATCCACACAGCACGCTGGTGACTTGCGGAGAGGCGGTGGGCCTTCCCGACGGCCAAATGGGGAACAGCGAAGTCGGGCACCTGAACCTGGGTGCGGGGAGGATTGTTTACCAGGAATTGCAAAGAATCAACGTAGCCATACGCGACGGATCCTTCAGGGAAAACCCCGTCCTCCAGGAAGCGCTGCACTATGCCAAAAGCGAAGGCAGGGATCTGCACCTGATGGGCCTGGTCAGCGATGGCGGCGTGCATTCGCACATCGAACACCTCAAGGCCATCACCAGCATTTGCCTGGAAGAAGGATTGGGAAACGTATATGTCCATGCCTTTACGGACGGAAGGGATACGGACCCCAAGTCGGGCCTGGGTTACCTGACCGATCTGGAAAAACACCTGGGCAATACCACGGGAAAAATAGCCACCGTCTGTGGTAGGTATTATTCCATGGACCGGGATAAACGCTGGGAAAGGATACAGCTGGCCTATGACGCGCTCGTGAACGGAAAAGGCGCCTATGCCACCGATCCGCTGAAGGCCATCGGGGACTCTTATGCACAAGGCATCACTGATGAATTCATCAAACCCATCGTCCTAACCGAAGAGGGCGTACCCATCGCTACGATAAAAGACGGAGACGCCGTGATCTGCTTCAACTTCCGCACGGACCGTTGCCGGGAAATCACCCAGGTGCTGACTCAACAATCCATAGAAGGCATGCAGCCCCTGGACCTGTTTTATACGACCATGACCGAATACGACAAGACCTTCCAGGGAGTGAACGTCATCTTCGAAAACGACAACCTCGGAAGCACCCTGGGCGAGGTTTTGGAAAGGGCCGGGAAGCGGCAGATTCGAATTGCCGAAACGGAAAAATATCCACACGTCACCTTCTTCTTCAGCGGGACACGGGAAGCGGAATTCGATGGAGAAAAGCGGATCATCATCCCGTCTTCCAAGGTGGCCACTTATGATCTAAAGCCCGAAATGAGCGCCCTCGAGATTACAGAAGCCATCATCCCGGAAATAGAGGCCGAATCTGCCGAGTTCGTCGTCCTGAATTTTGCCAATGCGGATATGGTCGGACATACGGGGGTTTGGGAGGCCGTTATCCGGGCCGTGGAAACCGTGGACCGATGCGTGGAGCGCGTCACCCAAGCAGCCCTGCAACACGGATACACCATTCTCCTTACTGCCGACCATGGCAATGCCGACTATATGATCAACGGGGACGGAACCCCCAATACGGCGCATTCCCTGAACCTGGTTCCCCTATTCCTGATCTCCCGGGAAGGTGGAAAAAAGCTGAAAAGCGGAAAACTTGGCGATATAGCACCCAGCGTTTTGCACCTCATGGGCGTACCCATTCCCAAGGAAATGACGGGCGAAATCTTAGTAAGTTGATAGTCAACAGAATAAAAATCGAAAGGAACGCAGCAAATGATTGCCAATTTTTGTCTATATTTCAGGTAATTAAACTCTCTGCATGACCGAGGATGTTCTCTTGCAAGGATGCCTGCACAAAGACGCAGCAGCCCAGCAGGAATTTTACAATCGCTACAGTCCTAAAATGCTGTCGGTTTGTTACCGCTTTGCGAAAAACCGGGAAGACGCGGAGGATATGCTACAGGAGGGATTTATCCGGATTTTTTCGCAGATTCATCAGTTTCAACACAAGGGGGCATTGGAAGGGTGGATCAGGAAGATCATCGTGCATACTTGTATCAATATGCTCAAGAAGAATAAAAAATTCAGCGAGAGCGTAGACATACAGTATGCCCAGCACTTATCCGTCAGGGAGGAAGCGGTTCCGGCTGTCATCCAGGCTAAACAGGTCATCGAATGTATCCGGATGCTGCCCATTGGTTACCGAACCGTGCTTAACCTTTTCGCCATCGAGGGATACAACCACAAGGAGATCTCCGAGATGCTCGACATAGAGGAAAGCACGAGCCGTTCCCAGTACACCCGGGCCAAAGCCATGCTGGAAGATATCCTTATCCGCAAAAGAATACTGCTGGCGCCTCCCGAGAAAGCTCTTCACCAACATTGAACATCCAATCGCGACAATGGAAAAGGACTCCTTAAGAGGGCATTTTGAACAACTGCTTAATGAAAGGACGGGGGAATTTAAAATGTATCCGACCGAAAGGGTATGGAATAGCATTTACCGCCGCCTTCATACACGCAGGAAGTGGCATTTCATTGGAGGAGGCACCTTCGCACTGATGATCCTGGCGGGCGTATTCGTATTGATGCAGGATAATCCCCGCCCCCCATCCAAAACCTTTTCACACACTGTCAGCGCGATCAAGCCAGGCTCCCGTATGCTGGCCACCGAAAATACTTCAAGTATTCACACCGTTCCCACCAGGTCGAATGAATTGAACTTTAATGCCGGCGAACTGCAGTTCTCTTCAAGCCCATTACAGTCCACAACCTCCGGGGAGGACATCGCGGCCCTCAATCCCGTGCACGCCGGCACCTTCGAGCTACCCTCTCCGGAGTTGGCTCCGATAATCGAAACGCATAATCTCTTTTCCCTGCAAAAAGCCCAGAACGATCCCCTCCTGACGTCCAGGCTGGAGAGCATCCGGGACGCCGAGGCGGCCCTGTCCACCAGCCCTATGCGGGTCATCCCATCTCCGACAAGGTATAGCTGGGACTTCCATTTCGAGCCTTCCGTCAGCTATAGGACCTTGAAGAGCAGGACCACGATCACCTCGGCCAGCCTGGGTTTCATTGTCGTCGATAACAACGGTTACGACATCAACCACCTCGTCGAACAACGGCCTTCCGTCGGTTTCGAGGTTGGGAGCGATGTGCGCTATGCCCTGACCAGCCGCTGGAACCTGAAGGCAGGACTTCAATTCAATTATAGCCGCTACACCGCTGCCGCTGCCATCGTACAGCAACACACTGCGATAACCAACCTGTCGGTCGGAAGCGCTCCCCCGACCCCGGTCTCCAACACTACCCCCTATGCCAACGAAAGCGGACATGCGGGTAACATGGGAGACGTCACCTGGATACCGGATCAGCGGATAGAATTGTCCGTCCCCGTTGGCGCCGAATTTGAAATCCTGCGCACCGGGGGTTTCAGTTGGAACGTAGCCGGTACCTTCCAGCCCAGCTATATCCTGAATGCCAAAGCATTCCTGCTCTCTTCGGATTACCAGAGCTACGTGCAAAACCCCAACCTGCTGAGGACATGGAATATGAATATTGGCGCTGAAACCTTCCTGCGCTTCAACCGCGGAGACGTCCAGATCCAAGTGGGGCCCCAGTTCCGGTACCAATTGCTGCCCAGCTTCATCAGCAGCTATCCCATCAGCGAGCACTTGTATGACATCGGATTCAAGATCGGGGTCGTGAGGACCATCCGGTAATCCGTACCTTTACCGGATGAAGTGTAACCCTTTTCCATTACTTATATTATTCCTCTTCACCGCCTGCCACCAGGGCAGCTCCGTCTCCGATGTATCCCATAATGACACCATTTCCTTTCCCAATGTCAGCCTCTTCCTGCAGGAGCAGCTCAAGAAAATGGATGCGCCAACCCTGTACGAAACCCATAACGGGAAATCGGACACTACCCCGATCACTACTGCGGACGTCCAAAAAATGCTGAGTGTATTCATGTCTCCCGACCAGGGCGCGGGGCAGTATACCCGCACTATGCTCCCCGACAGCGCCCACCACAGGACCATCATTTCCTTTGAAGCCGAAGGGGACAGTGTGGCCCTCAGCCGGGTAGATGTTTTCCTGGATGAAACCAGCCGGGATATCACGCAACTTTACCTGCAATACTTCGCTCCCGGTACGGCCTCCCAGACGCAGCTACTTTGGAAAACCGACTCGACCTTCACCCTGATCCAAACCCAGGACAAAGGGCAATACACCTCAGACCTGCAAAAGCAAACCGTCGTTTGGAAAAAACCATGAATGCGGACACCTTTCAAAAGATAGCCCCCACCATCCCGCTCCAGCCCGGCATATACAAATACTATGATGCCGGTGGCCAGCTCCTGTACGTGGGCAAAGCCAAAAGCCTGAGGAAACGGGTCAGCTCTTATTTCATCAAGACCCTGACCAACTACAAGACGCACGAATTGGTCCAGCGCATCGCCCGGATCGAATTCACCATCGTCGATTCGGAACAGGACGCCTTTCTCCTGGAAAATGCCCTCATCAAGCAATTCAAGCCCAAATACAACATCAACCTCAAGGACGATAAGAGTTACCCCTATATCATCCTGAAAAACGAACCCTACCCCAGGGTATTCCTGACCCGCAAAAAGATCGCCGACGGATCCGAATACCTTGGGCCTTTCACCTCAGTCGGGAAGGTCCGTGAGCTCATCGAGCTACTAAGACAAAACATTCCGTTACGCACTTGTAAACTCAACCTGACAGCCCAAAACATCCAAAAGGGCAAATTCAAGGTTTGCCTCGAATATCACCTGGGCAATTGCAAAGGGCCTTGCGAAGGCTTGCAAACACCCGAAGAATATGCCGAAGGACTCGGCCAGGTCAAGAACCTGCTCAAAGGAAACCTCACCCCCGTCGTGCAATACTTCAAGAAGGAAATGCAGCTCAGCGCCGGGGCCCTCAAATTCGAACAAGCCGAAATCTACCGTAAGAAACTGGACCACCTCCTGCAATACCAGGCCAAATCGACCATTGTCAACGAAAGGCTCGGAGACCTGGATGTATTCAGCATCCTCAAAGACGAAGGCCAGGCCTATGTCAACTACCTTATGGTCCGGGGCGGCACCATCGTTCAAACCGAAACCAGCACCTTCGAAACCCAACTCGAGGAGGACGCCACCGAACTGCTTCCCCTCGCCATTGCCCGCATGCGCGAGATTTTCACCAGCGAGGCGACTGAAATCATAGCCCCATTCGATCTCCCTTCGCCAGGCGTGCTGGTTACCGTTCCCAAGGCAGGAGACAAAAAGAAACTCCTGGACCTATCCGAGAAAAACGTCAACTACTTCAAGGAAGAGCTCAAGCGGAAAAAAATGCTCCACCTGGAAGACAAATCCGAGGGGGAGCGTCGGGACGTTTTGTATCGCCTGCAGGAAGACCTGCACCTTCCGGCCTTGCCTGTTCAGATCGAATGCTTCGATAACTCCAACTTCCAGGGCAGCTTCCCCGTATCCGCCATGGTCAGCTTCAAAAACGGGGTGGCCAGCAAAAAGGACTACCGCCATTTCAACGTAAAAACCGTTAAAGGTATCAACGACTTCGCCACCATGAAAGAAGTGGTATATCGCCGCTACGCCCGACTTATAAAAGAGGAACAGCCCCTCCCCCAGCTCGTCATCATCGATGGGGGCAAAGGTCAACTGGGCGCAGCCCTGGAAGCCGTCGCCGACCTCGGGCTGACCGGTAAAATGACCCTCGTCGGTCTCGCCAAAAACGAGGAGGAAATCTTCTACCCGGGCGACACCCAAAGCCTCAAATTACCTTGGGACAGTGAAAGCCTGCGCCTCATCCGGCGCATCCGCGACGAAGTCCACCGCTTCGGCATTACCTTCCACCGCGACCAGCGCAGCCGGGGTGTCTTCAAAAACGAGTTGGAAACCATCAAGGGAATCGGAAAGGCCACCGCCGACCTGCTATTGAAAACCTTCAAGTCCCCAAAAGCCGTGGCCACCTTGACGGAGGTGGAATTGGAGGGCGTCGTGGGTGCCTCGAAAGCGGGCCTGGTTTATCGCCATTTCCATCCTCAGGAGGCCAGCGAATAGGCGGCGTTGGCGTTTTTATTACTGTATGAAACTCCTTCCCATACTACTGCTGCTAACCATAGGCGCCCGGGCCCAAACCGGTTCCTCCCTGAGCGTATATTCCGTCTATCCCGCTGGTGGATTATTCCATGGGCCCGTCCTCTCAGGAGGCTCTCAGGACCCTTTCGTGACCCATTCCGTCATTGCCGGGGCGGACTATGGATATGGCCTCACCCGCTGGCTGAGTGTCCACGCAGGCCTCGAATGGAGCCAGTTTAAAATCTACGATATCAATTATTCCGATGAACCTCTTTTTCCCAATACGACCACCCAAATGGGCTACCTTGATCTCATCAGCATACCCCTGACCCTGAAATTCCAATTCTTAAAATACGCCTATTTCCAGGGCGGCCTGCTATGGGATAACCAGGTCCACAACCACCTTTACACGGACTACAGCGGCCATGACGGCCCCGAGACCCCTCAAGCCGGCCTCGGCGCCACCGGCAACCTGGGCGGCAATTACACCTTCCCCCAGCACCTGACCCTCAGCGCCGCTTTCTGCATGGAATTCCACGGCGTCCACCTCACCCAAACCAATCCAGTCGATCACCGCCTGACCGCATACGGCCTCCGCCTAGCCCTTTCCCACCCCCTTTAAAACGACCTTTTCCCTTTTTGTTCACCCCTGAAAACCAAAGGCGCCCAAGAGGGCGCCTTTAAAGCGTTTATAGCCCCCTTGGACGGGGCTCGTGGCAGGCGTGGCGGGGCTCGTGGCAGGCGCCCGGAGGGGCCTCGCGGCGGCCTCCCGAGGTGGCCTAAGGCCTCCCCGCAGGCAGCCCTCAGGGGCGCCCGAAGGGCCGCCCCAGCGCCCCAGGGGGCGCTCCTTTGAATGGGGATGAAACGTAATGAAAAAAGGCCCGGTACGAGGGGGCCCCATTCAATCATTGTAGATTTTTTTTGCCCCCCGCAGGGCGCTAAATTATATCAGAGCGACCCGCGGGGGGCAAAAAAAATGGGGCCCGGATAGACATCCAGCCCCGTCTTTAAAATCCAATATCCTATGAAAAACCATAACAAAGATAATCTATATGTTGTACCGTTCAATACTCCAAACAGGGTATTTTTTACGATTGCTAATTTTTAACAAAAAAAGCCAGGGGAGTGGATTCTCATACATTATTGGGTAACAAATACGCGCTATTTTTCCACACTCCACCTTGAGCTTTTCCATTGTTACCGATTACAATCAAGGTTTTATAAAACCCCAATAGAGGTGCCACGAAGGGAGGAGATAAAAAGCTAAAATTTTGTTAAAATCAATCCGTGAGCTGGGGTCGAGGGCTGGCAGGCCGAGAGGCCGGGGGCTCAGGAGGTAAGGTAAAAAAGAAGCCGTTCCAATCAAGGAACGGCTTCAATATGAAAGAGGTCCTTTAGCGTAAGTACGAATTAGTACTGCCACAAATCCTGTTCGTAGTCGAATATCTTTTCCCTTTGCTTATCCGACTCCAGGAGACGGAGCACAGGGTCCTTGATAAACTGGGCAATGCGACGGTCGAAGGGGTTGTCGATGGTAGACTTCACGATATATCCGCTGAACACGCGATTTTCGAAGAGCTCTTCCCAGGTCATCCTGGAGCCGAAGTTGTGCCCGTTGTAGGCTTCATACCTGGCCAGGACGGGGCGCAGATCGGGGTAGTACACCCAGAACAGCGGGGTCTCACCGATGACGGTGCCATCCTCACGCGTGATGATCTTCAGGGGTGCGATGCCCAGGATCCGGCAATACATGCGGGAAGACTGCTTATCGAATACCCATTCTTCCTTGATCTCGAACTTGACAATAGCGTTGGGATCGAAGTCCTCGGAGATAACCGTGTCCTTCCGCTTCAGGTTGGTTACGGGATCGTAGAGGGCGACCGTATCGGCCTTGCCAACGAGCTCGTCGGCTATCTTGTCAACGGTAATGGGCGTGGTGAACCGGTCGTCGACGGGGTCGAAAGCCGTGATACTGCTGTCCCGGATGGCATTGATCAATATAGCGATAAATCGCTGATCGCCATTATCTTCCGTAGCCTTATAACGGAAAGGCAGGTTGATTTTCTGGCGGGTATCGATGTCTTCCCATACCCTTTGGCGGTAAACGGCGTCATCCTCGCGGATGTGCTGGTAGGCCAGGGGTATCCGGTCCTTGATCAGGTTCCTTTCGACGGCCCCGTCATTACGAAGGGAGCGGCGGATGGTATCTCCGATCACCGGAAGGGTTTTCTTTACCGGGGTCAGGGCTGCTTTCGCCGTAGTGTCTACTGCTACGACGGCAGCAGTCGGCTTGGGCGCAGGCTTTTTCTTCTTCTTGACCGGCTTTTTCTTCGGGGTCGTGGTTTGGGCTACCGCCACCTGTGGAATGACCACCTCGGTAGCGAAGGAACCCACCAACAGGCCCAGAAACAGGTATTTTGCCCACGTCGATTTCATAAGTTCATAATTTATTTTCATTTGCCTTATGGAACCGACTTCGTCGGTTTCATACGTAACAGGTTTATAAGACTTAGTACAATTGGAAGCTAATACCCCGGATCTTACGGTTTTTATTATCCGGGCCTTTAGCGTGAATATCCTCAAACGATACGATCGTATTGGGTTTACATTTCTTGATGATGCTCTGAACAGGGTCGAACGAATAGCTGGTGGATGCACCCTGCAGCATGGTGGGAAGCTCATCCCCGCCCACTGCATAAACCGTGAATCCGGTGATTTCGAAGCGAACCCCGCTCAGGAAGTCGAATCCTTCCAGCACTGCGCGCATACCGGTTTGAATCCGGAATTCAGCAGCGTGCATGCGACCACCCGGGAAGGCGCCTACGTAGGCGACCGGGTTGGGCAAATCCTTAACCAGGAAGGTCTCGGAACCCAAGGTAGAAGAGGAACCGTCCGGACGATGCGCGATAACGGTAACCCGGGATTCGTTGAGTTCACCAGGTCTCAGGTTGTACTTGCCGGCTCCGATCTTCACCAGGTTGGCGTTCGTGGCGCTGACGTTAAGCCCCTCGGCCCCTACACCACCCCCGGAACAGGAGATCGGGTTATCGATTCCCCGGAAGACCACCTTGGTCAGATCGGCGGACACCGCGAACGTGGAGGAACCCACGTTATAAATGATGTCCTCGTCCTTGACCAGAAAAGTGCCATCCGGTTTCTTCAGGCGAATGTTTACGTGAACCGTATGCGACCCGGCCCCGGAAGCGGTCGTCGTGAAGACGCCCTTACCCAGGGAAACCGGCAGCGGTTGTCCATCCACCGTGATTTCAGGGTTGATGGCACTGCTAAAGGCGCCTACCCCGATGGTAGCGGAAAACTGTTGCCCGTTCATCAGGTACAGGGAGTTCGCGGAGATATAGGGTTCAAACTGGTCCAACTTGATATCTAACGCATTTATCTGGGACAAATTGTCCTCGATGATGGCGTTGGCCGACGCACGGATGTCGTTTTCAAACTTGTCCATGATCGTGAGGGAAGCTACGGCGGGCACCATCCGGAAATGGGCGCCGACCCAGTCCCTGTTCCCCTTGTTCTCCACCTCGGGGGTGTCGATCTTCAGGGGGAGGGTGACTTCAAACATATTCCTTTGGCTGGGCGGTACCATTTTCAGGAAGTCTTCGCGGAGGCGAATCAGGGAATCCCTGAGGAGGACACCTTGTTTCAGGTTATCCATCAGACGGGTGGGACCTTCCATTTCGCCTTCGTTATACCCCTCTCCGTTGGGGGCTTTACCCCCGGTGAGCATCATCAACTTCAGCTTAAGGCCGTCGATAAACTCGCAAGCCTGGTTGGCAAGAGAATCCGTGATCACTGCATTCGTGCGGAAGGGCATGACCTTGGCGGCACCCTGTTCGCCGATGGCCTTATCGAAGGCGGCAAACTGATCCTTGGATTTCTTGATGAACAAATCATTGGAACGGTTGATACCATGATCCACCGTTTTGAAGGCATTCAATATTTCAGCAGATACATTTATTGCCAACAACGCGGTCAGCACTAAATACATCATGTTAATCATCTTTTGCCTGGGCTCTTTAGGTAAGGCCATGACTATAAAGGATTTAAAAGACTACTTAAAAATTGGTTTCAATAGGATACATAGCCCACGGCGGAACCTTAACGGCCCCCGCGCATGGCGTTGATCATGTTACCGTAAATCTGATTGAGGTTGGTCAGGTTGCCGGACAGGGTTGCAATCTGCGTAGATACCTTCTTGGCTTCTTCCACGCTGCCTTGCATACCTTCGGAAGCTTTCACCAGGTTGCCATAGAAAGCGTTCATAGCTTTCAGGTGGTTGTTGGTATCCTGGAGTTCCAGCTCATAGATCGTATTGAGGGAAGAGAGGTTCTTGGTCAGGTGTTGAACCTGAACATGGAACTCCTTCGTGCTTTCGGATGCATGGTTGAAGTGACCCACAGCAGCGGCCGCGTTGGAGTAAGCCTCCTTCATGGATACCAGGGCGTGGGTAGTTTCCTTGGTCTTGGTGGCAAAATCGCCTGTGGCGGCTACCACGTCACCGAGGTCCCCCATCTTGGTCACCGTCGTATTCAACTTGGTGAAGTTGTCGCTCAGCCTGGAGAGGTTGGCGGGGGTGATGTCGGCCTTGGCCAGCATGTCATCGAGACGATCCAGAGCGGGGTTGCCGCTGCCGTTGTTGCCCATGACCAGGGGCGTGATGGCGAACTTGCCGGTACGCTTTTCTTCAACATCGGGGTGCTCGGTGATATTCGGGAAAAAACGTTCCCAATAATATTCTTCGTGCGCAGGCACGAGGAATGCCATCAACAGGAATACGACGATTTCCGCCACCAACCCGCAGATGATCATAAAGTCAGCCTTAGGCCAGTGTTCGATCTTGAACAGGGCTCCGGCAATAACGATTGCAGCGAAAAAGCTGAACAAAAAATTCATGACGGACTGGCCGCGCTTGGTCTTGAAGAAGAGCATAAGTGAAACTTTTAGTCGAGTTTTAGGATAATGGGATTAAAAATATAATGGTCTTATAGGTACTAGCGGCTTGCCGGCAAATCGATGACGCAACGGAAACCGATATATGATTTAGCGGTATCCTGGTATTCATATGCCCGGGTGCTCACCTGGAGGTAATAACCAACGTCTTTCCAACTGCCCCCACGGATAACTTTCCGTTTCATACGGGGAGGATCGGAATCCTTGGCATTCCAGCGAATATCAGGGTTCATATCGGCCATGAAGCTGTAGGCGCCTTCGTAGAACAGGGACGAGGTCCACTCCGATACATTCCCGGCCATGTTATACAGACCGAAATCGTTGGGCCAATAGGCATCCGCGCGGGCTGTGTAAAAGGCTCCGTCCTCGGGATAGTTCCCGCGTCCGGGTTTGAAGTTGGCAAGCAGGCAACCCTTTTTGTTCCTCAGGTAGTAGCTACCCCAGGGGAACATGGATTGGCTGCGACCACCCCTGGCGGCATATTCCCATTCCGCTTCGGTGGGCAGGCGGAAGTTGGATTCCTCGGGTTTTTTCTTGGATTCCAGGAAAGCATTCAGGTAGTGCGTACGCCAGTTACAGAAAGCAGTGGCCTGTTTCCAGTTGACCCCTACTACGGGATAATTGGCATAAGCCGGGTGGGAGTAGTAACGACGGGCCATCGGCTCGTTATAAGAATAGGAGAAGTCCCTTACCCAAACCAGGGTGTCGGGATAAACCTTCACCGGATACTTTTCGATGAATTTGGACCGGGGCTCGTTGGGTTTCCGGTCGGCAGCGGCCTTGAAATTGAAGTCTTCGTACTGGTATACCAATTTGTCGGCGTCGATTTCCTGCTTCCCGAAAACACGGTTATCGGTAGTCAACATCATCGCGTCGAGCTTCTCGGCGGTACCCTTGTCAAACTTCGTGAAAATGGTATGGGCCCTTTTCCAGTCGATATATTCTTCCCCGTTGACCTGCTTGACATAGCCCAGCAGTTTAGAGGCGATAGAATCCCGGACCCAGTTCGTAAATTGATGATACTCACTGTTCGTGATTTCAGTAGCATCCATCCAGAACCCATTGATGGACACCTGTCGGTTCCTGGCGGTGAAGGCATAATTTATGTCTTCATCACTGGGCCCCATATGGAAGGTACCTTGGGGGACATAGACCATACCATAAGGCTTGGTAAGGTTATTGGCTTTGCCGTAGGAAACGCCCCGAAGTTGACCGTCATCTTTGTAGGATTGTCCGCTTTTTCCACAAGAGGTAAGGATAAGCGCGGTGACAGCCAAAAGGCCTAATAGTTGGTTCTTCATTGTCAAAATTTTCATATAGGTATTGGACACTTATACAGTTTGCTAGGGGCAAACCCGTCACAAAATGTCCACAATTCTATAAAAAATAATATGAACTAAAAAATTTTTGATTCGATTTTTTAACGTCTTTTAAACGTTTCCTATCCCAACGTTATTGTGCGTAACGATGAATTTGTTGCATCAAATCCCCCGTTGTTCCGACGGGCGCCCCACAGGTGTAATTACGGCAAAGATAGATCCAGGTTGCCCCTCCGCCACCTTTCTTTCCTTCCAGGAGGGGAAAGCGGGGGTCTTCTTCGAGCCCGGACTGGAGGATTTTATTGGGGATATATTTGCCCACAATCTCCCTTAACGTTAACCAATAATTAGGACCTACGACGGCGATTTCGTTCCATCCGTAGTGGGCATATAGGGCCAAATCGGCCCAAACACCAAACGAAGTCGGGTATCTTATCGTTGTGGGCAACACCCCCTGCAACATTCCCAAAGCCCTGGTTTTCCATCCGGGTTGGTCGAGGATGATGGACAGGTACCAAAGGTTCCAGGCCATTACTGCGTTGCCCGAAGGAGTGGCCCCATCGTAGACCTCTTTTTTCCGGAAAAGGATGTCCTTCTGGCCCGAAGGCGTGTAGTAAAAATATCCGCTGGAAGGGTCGCCGAAGTGGGCTATGGTATACTCCGTCCAGTTCCGGGCTTCGATCAGGTAGTCGGGATTGGCGGTCACTTCCTGTAAATACAACAGGGCCTGGATCAGGTAAGCGTAGTCGTCCAGGAAGGCGGGGTAGCGCAGGACGCCTCCTTTGTACACGTGTCCGAGCCCGTCTTTTGCGCGAAAGGCATGGAGCATGTAAGCCATATGCTCCACCGCGATTTCCCTGTACTTATCCTCTCCGGTCGTCGCGTAAGCCTGGGAAAAAGCCTTGTTCATCAAAGCGTTCCAACCAAGGAGTTGCTTGTCGTCCAACAACGGGCGAACGCGTGCCGCTCGGGCTTCACTCAAGATTTTCCGGCCCCGCTTGCGAACGCGGAGATATTCATCGGTCCCTTCCTCCGGGACTGTGACGGAGTGAAGAATGTTGACCCCTTCCCAGTTTCCTTCGGCGCTAACGCCATACATTTTACAAAACAACTCCGCGTCCGCTCCAAGAAGTCCCTGGATTTCGTCGAGGGTCCACGTATAGAATTTCCCCTCCACGCCTTCGCTATCCGCGTCCCAGGCAGAGCAAAAGCCGCCTTCAGGCGTTTTCCACTCCCGGAGCACAAAGCCCAGGATGTCATCGATCCCTGCCCGGAACCGGTCCTCGCCAGTGGAAGCATACGCCTCACAAAGTACACTGACCATCAATGCGTTATCATACAGCATTTTCTCGAAGTGAGGTACCAGCCAATCCCGGTCCGTGCTGTAACGGGCGAGGCCCCCGCCCAATTGATCGTAGATCCCTCCCCTGAGCATCTTGTCGAGGCTGCTCAGGGCGTGTGCCAAACCATCGGGCGCCTCTGCCAAATGGGAATATCGGATCAGCCACTGAATTGAAAAGGTCTGGGGGAACTTTGGAGGGCGTCCAAATCCCCCTTCCTCGATATCCGCCTGTTCCATCAGGGCGGAATAGATGGCATCGAGGTGATCGCGCCCGACCGGCGAGCCTGCCACCGCTGGTCCCAGCACGTTGGAAACGGACAGGTGTTCAGTCAGGCGGTCCGCCTGGGCCTCTACCTCCGCTCTTTTTTCGCGAAAGACCTTGATCACCTCCCCGAGGGTCTCTGTCCAGGAAAGGCGTCCGTAGGCACGAACCGGGGGGAAGTAGGTCCCCCCGAAAAAAGGCCTCCCGTCCGGGGTCAGAAAGACATTCAGGGGCCAGCCCCCGCTCCCGGCCATGGCCTGAAGCGCGTCCATATATATATGGTCCAGGTCAGGTCTTTCCTCCCGGTCGACCTTGATGTTGATGAAGAATTCATTCATGAGACGGGCCACAGACTCTTGTTCGAAGCTTTCCCTTTCCATGACGTGGCACCAGTGGCAGGCAGCATAACCGATGCTGACGAGGATGGGTTTGTCTTCCGAAACAGCCTTTTGGAGCGCTTCCTCACCCCAGGGATACCAGTCTACGGGATTGTGGGCGTGTTGCAGCAGATAGGGGCTGCTCTCCCCAGAGAGTTTATTCATTAGGTGTTTGTGCGACGGCCTCAGGCTTGCCTGACAAGGTACCGCTCGAGCGCCGCTACCATACTGGGCGCTTCCGGCTCAGGGGCCTTTATATCGAGGTGCAGGCCGGCGTCTTCCACCGCTTTGGAGGTATTGCTGCCGAAAGCCCCGATCTTCGTTCCATTCTGGCGGTAATCCGGGAGGTTTTCAAAGAGGCTTTTCACGCCGCTGGGCGTGAAGAAGCAAATGATGTCGTATTCGTTTCCCCCCAGGAATTCCTTGACATTATTGCTGACCGTCCGGTACAGCACCGGGGTCGCATATTCACAACGATTGTTTTTCAGCCAGGTAGTGATTTCGTTGTCCTGGGTTTCGGAACAGGGGTAGAGGAATTTTTCGTTGTCCTTGTGCTTGTTGATCACGTCGAACAAGCCCTTATTGCTGCCGTCGGCCCCATAGAACACCTTACGCTTGCGGTAGAGGATGAACTTTTGCAGATACAGGGCCACCGCTTCCGCGATACAGAAATACTTCGTATCCTGGGAAACGTTGATTTTCATTTCTTCACATATCCGGAAAAAGTGATCGATGGCGTTGCGGCTGGTGAAAATCACTGCCGTATACCCTATAATATCGATCTTTTGCTTGCGGAATTCCCTGGAAACAACGCCTTCCACCCGTATGAATGGGTGAAAATCCAACTGCACATCAAACTTCTTAGCCAACTCGAAATAAGGCGACTTGTCTGAGTCGGGCCGGGGTTGGGTAATTAGAATGCTTTTTATACTCTTTCCAGACGTGGATTTCTTCTGCCCGTTTTTTACCATACCGATTTTAGATATGATGAATACAAAATTAAGAATTTATCACAAAAGCTTAAGCATTGTTTTGTAGATCAGCAAGAGTGGAGCGATTTCGAATGCGCAAATGTACAGAAAAAAATGGAATCGGCTCATCTGGACCTCCTCCCAAACGGGGCGATAGGACCGGATAAAACGATAAATTAACATCCCAATCACCAATAAAAGGCCCACGGTGGCGGCGATCGGACGAAGCTCTCCCTTGCCAAATGCCATCAGGATGATAATGGGCAGGAGGGCTACCCCCAATATCTTATTGACCAGGAAGACGATAAAGATGTAGGTATCAACGGCGCCCGACATTCCAAATACCCAACCGCTCAATTTGAGTCCCACGTATTTTACTGCATACAGCAGGGCAACGGCACCTGTGGCAAGGATCCATAGTTCCCAATCGGCCCGCCCGATCCGGAAGTCGTGCACCGAGGCCAATAGGTACAGGAAGGTGCCGGCGGACCCTATGAAAAACAGGTTGTACAGCAGGGAAGGGAGGCGGGCCTGGAGTAACTGTTCCCTTATCTGGTGTTGCCTCAGGCTGCTTCGGAAAAAAACGGTGAAGAGGTCGCTGTAGTACTTCTCATACCCGGACTTCAGGATTCCCATCCATAGTAGCATGAGCAACAAGACATAAAATAACAAGTCACGGGAAAGGTCGATTTTAGGCGTGCCGGCGCGGGTGCTGGGTGGTGGGGGTTGCAGGTGGGCCCTCAGTGCCGCCATGCGGGCGAGCGAATCCCGGCGTGAAGTCGCGGCGGTCAGCGAATCGGCGTGGCGCGTCGAGTCGAGGCGCATCGAATCGGCAAGGACAACAACGCGCGCGACCGAGTCCCTGCGAGCCCTGGCTATCGCGGAATCCCTGAGGGCCCTGCGGTGGACCCTGGCGAGGGAATCGCTATGGTGCCTGGCAATGGAATCGAACACGGCGGCCGGTGGCAGCGCAGGCGCGGCCGCATGCGGCAGAGGCGCGGCCGGACGCGCCGTATCCTGGGCCCGTGAGCCAAGAGACAACATCAACAGCCATCCAAAAAAGAGGTAACGATGCAATGCCATCAAAAAAAGTTTACATAACCTATGTGGACCTTGGTATTCCCAAAGTTAAAATTTTCACCATTCCCTTCCCCTTCGGCAAAACTGATATTGAACATTCCCGCCTTCGTCTCGAGGTTGATTCCGAAGCCCACCCCGATCAAGGTGTTGGTCAGATCGGTACCCACGCTCCTGTTTCTGACCCAGGCCCCGTCCGTAAACCCGAAAAAATAGGAATTCACCCCCAGGAGGACACGGTATTCAAGAGAGCCTTCCAGGTATTGGGAGGCATAAATACTTTCTTCATCGAAACCCCTCAGCAGCTTATATCCACCGATTTGGAAAAGCTCATTGGTATACAACTGGGGACCGATCTGCCAGCCCCCGTTAAAGGCCGTCCTGAGGGTGCTTTGCCTGCCCATGGGGAAATAGTGGGCCAGCCCCAGTTGGGCTTTCAACTGATAACTTTTCAAGGGAACCGTATCGTACAGGGAGGCAAAGTTGAAATTTGAGTCTTGTAGCTGGATGATGGATGTATTTTCCCGGATATGCCTTTCCCCGGCCGTCAGGACCAGGTTTAGCTCGTTCCCCTTCCGGGGGTTGTAGATGTAATTGGTATTCCTCCAGTCGTAGGCAATCCCAATGGAGGTGGTCGTCATGTCGAGCTCTTCCGGCAACTGGAAGCTTGCCTTGACTTCATTCGTATCCACGTCGAGGAGTGAGGAACTGAACAACTGGAGAAAGACGGTCATGCTGTGCTGCGCGTTGGAACCCAGTGTAGCCCCTACCTTGAAATTGATGTTCAGGTAAGAGGAGTCCTTTTTCAGGAGGTCGAAGGCCGTATTGATGCCCACCGCGCTTTGGAACAGGTAAGGTTGTTGGAAGGACAGGTCCAGTCTCGGCGTCTGGGGTTGCAGCTCCTGCCAGTTGACACTGAGTCCCTCCCCGTTGCCGAAAGCATTCTGCAGTTGTAACTTCAGCTCCCCGATGACCTGGGTCTTGGTGGATCCATCGGCTTGCGTAGTAGGCAGAAGTCCCAACATTCCATCTACCTGGTTGTTCTTTTTGGGCTTCAGATACAGATCCAGGACGGCTCCCGTGCTGAGCATCCGGATCGCCCAGGGCTTTTCTTCCGACACAAAAGGCAGCGCCAAAATGCGTGTGCTCACCGTATTCAATTTGGACTGATCGTAAGGCGAACCTGCGGCTATATCCAGGTACCGGTAAAGAAAGTCCTTGTTGATCTTCACCTTTCCGAATACGCGGATGCTGTCTATCTTATAAAGGTATCCCTTGTTCAGGCGAAGCACGGCACTGATATCTCCGCCCTCGATCCGGACACTGTCCAAGCCCACCTGGGCGAAGGGGTATCCGTGCGTGGCGCAATATTCCAGCACCTTGGTTTCCAGGTCGACCATGACGGGCCATTGGATCGGCCGCTTCCAGGCCTTGGCGTCATTCCAATGGAGCTGATCCAGGATCAGGGGATCGATCCTGTCCACGAGTTGCCCCCAGCGGTACTGCCTGCCGGTATAGAGGACGACGCGCGCCCCTGCGCTGTCGTAATGCACGGAATCGACCGAAGCGGCAATATAGCCCTGGGCCTGCAACAGCGCAGGGAGACCATTGACGTAACGGAAGCACGTGATCCTGTCGGGAAAAGTTTGCTTCAGGCCCAAGCGGTCCAGGGAGGGGATGCTATCTTTGCCTGCCGGTATTATGGTCAGGCGGTAGGATTGGGCCCGGACGGCGAGCCCTATCCATCCCATCAGCACTATAAGCAGAACTTTGCGCATCATCGGTACGAATACAAATCTAGGATTTAATGGCCGGTATATACCTTCATATTCCATTTTGCAGGCGGGCCTGCCACTATTGTAATTTTCACTTCAGTACGTCCCTGCAACCCATGCAAGCCATGGTGGATGCCCTGCACCGGGAGATGGAACTGAGCCGGGGCTTCATAGAGCCCCCCATCGATACCGTGTATTTTGGCGGAGGTACACCCAGCCTACTATCCACCCATTCGATCGAAGGCTTAATGCGCGCCCTGGCCGAACGGTACCCCATAGCCGAAGACGCCGAGGTCACCCTGGAAGCGAACCCCGACGACATCTTTCCTGAAAGGCTGGATGCCTGGAAGGCCTCCGGCATCAATCGCCTCAGCATCGGAGTTCAGTCCTTCCGCGAAGAGGATTTGCGCTGGATGAACCGGGCCCACGACGCGGCCCAGGCCAGGGAGGCCATCCTGCTGGCCCGGGGCGCGGGCTTCGGCCACGATTCCATTGACCTGATCTACGGGACGCCGGGGTTGACGGACGCCGACTGGGAAAGGAATATCCGCACCGCCATCGAATTGGGCTGCCCGCACCTCTCCTGTTACGCCCTGACCGTGGAGCCGCGCACGGCTTTGGCCGCCAGTGGGGTCTACGTCGATCCCGAAGCCCAGGCGCGCCAATTCCTCCTGGGTGCCGAATGGCTGACCCTGGCGGGATACGAGCACTACGAAATTTCCAACTTCGCATTGCCCGGCCACCGGAGCAGGCATAACAGCAGTTATTGGCAGGGCATGCCCTACCTGGGCCTGGGACCTTCCGCACATTCTTTCGACGGGAGGGTCCGGCGCTGGAATGTTTCCAACAACGCCTTGTACCTCCAATCGATTGCCGCCGGGGCAGTGCCCTACGAAGAAGAGGTACTCACGCCGGTCCAGCGCCTGAATGAATACATCATGACTTCGCTACGCACTATGGAAGGGCTCGACCTTGAAAAAATCGCCAGTACCTGGGGCGAATCCGTGAGGGTTATTTTGGAAAGGAAAGCGGGGGCCTATGAAGCCAGGGCCCGGATGGTAGATGCACGAATGATCCTTACCCCCGAGGGTAAGTTGTTCGCCGATGGCATTGCCGCCGATTTGTTTTTTGAAGATATTTAAGACTTATGCCCGTGGTGATGAAGCGCCCGTCCGACCTGTAGAAGGATGGCCAGACCGACCAGGATCAAAATCCCCATTCCACCAAATCCTGTAAATGATAATGGCATACTTCAAAGATACGACCTTCCGGCGAGACTAACAAATGTTCGGGTGAAGGGCGCCGCCCCGAGTGTCGGGGGTTAGATCAACCCCGCTTCGACCCGCTGAAACCCCTCCTCCGGCGCCAACCCCTCCCATAGGATCCGGTAAACGGTATCCGCAATGGGCATATCCGCCCCCACCCCCTGGTTGATCTCGAAGAGGCAGCGGCTGGCGTTATAGCCTTCCGCCACCATATTCATCTCCAGTTGGGCGCTGCGGACGCTGTACCCCTTTCCGATCATGTTCCCGAAGGTACGGTTGCGGCTGTAGAGGGAATAGCACGTCACCAGGAGGTCGCCCAGGTAAACGGAGGCTGCATAATTGGCCGTCCTGCGCAGGTGAGCGTGGCTGACCCCCGGTATGGGGTGGTGGACGCCTACCTCCATATTTCGGGCCCCTACGCGGCGCAGGAAGGAGGCCATTTCATCGGCGCTGTTGGCGATCAGCACGCTCAGGAAGTTGTCTCCGTATTCGAGTCCATGGGCGATGCCCGCGCCCAGGGCGTAAATATTCTTCAGGACCGCGGCATACTGAACCCCGTACACGTCGTCATTGACCACGGTATTGAGGTAAGGGGTCGAAAAGAGCTGGGCAAGGTGCGTCGTGGTCGCCTCATCGATTCCCGAAAGGGTCAGGTAGGAAAGTTTTTCGGCGGCCACTTCTTCTGCGTGGCAGGGGCCCATGATGGTAAAATAGTCTTGCAACTGCACCTGGAAGTGGCCCTCGAGGTAGTCGTTCAGGAGGCGGTTTTCACCGGGTAGGATGCCCTTCACCGCGGAGATAACCTTCTTTCCCTGGAAAGCATTAGGGGGCAGCCCAGAAAAGGTCTCTTCGATGTAGGCGGAGGGAACCGCCACCACTACATAGTCGGAACACGCCAGGACGGTCCCCACGTCCGCATTCAGGTCCAGGAGGGAGGTATCGAAATTGACCGAGCTGAGGTATTGGGGGTTGTGCCGTCGTTGCATCAGATGGCGCAGCATGGCCGGGTTCCTGATCCACCAATGAATCGGATGCCGGCCGTCCGTCAGGATCTTTGCCAGGGCGGTCGCCCAGCTCCCGCTGCCGATCACGCCCAGGGAGTGCCGATTGGTCTCCATTCGCTATTTGGTTTCAAACAATTTATCCTTGGGCGTGATTTTGATCTTCGTTCCGTTCTTCAACTCCTTGCTGATGGCATTGAAAGGGGCGCTCACCACGGTATCTCCGGGTTGAATGCCGCTCGTGATCTCGATGAAGTCGTTGTCCTGGATGCCCGTCGTGACGCTGATCTGACGGACGGTGTCGGCATGCACGAGGTATACCACCTCCCTTTGGTTGTCGTTGCCGGTCGCCGGGTCTTCTCCCCTGGAAGCAGCCAATTCTTTCTGTTCGGCGGCCTTGGTTTTGGCCGAATCGCTTTCCGCGGGAGCCGTGGTGACGGAGAGGATGGGAATGGCAAGGACGCCTTCCTTCCTGCGGGTTTGGATGTCAGCGCTGGCGCTCATCCCCGGGCGGAAGGGGAAGGGCCTGCCCGGAACCATTAGGTCTTTATACGAAACGGGCAGGAGGCGCACGTGCACTTTATAGTTGGTGACATCCGTATTGGATGTAGTGGAAGTCGAGGTTGTCTGGGCTGCATTGGCATTCCCGTTGGCGATCTGAGTGACGATTCCCTTGAACTTCCGGTTATTGTATGCATCTACCTCTACCAGGGCGCTGTCCCCGATGCGCACCTTGGGGATGTCGTTTTCACCGACGTCCACCTGTACTTCCATGACGCTCATATCGGCTACGCGCATCATTTCCGTACCAGCCATCTGGGCGGTGCCCACGACACGTTCGCCGCGCTTTACACTCAACAGCGAAATGATCCCGTCCATGGGCGCCAGGATGATTGTCCTGGACAAATCCTTATCGGCCTCCGTCAGGCTGGCCTGTGCCGAAGCGACAGCCGCCTGCCCGCTGCGTACGTTCTGAAGGGCCGCATTGTAATTGGCCTTGGCCGTCAGGTACTGACTTTGCGCGGTTTCATATTCCGAGGCTGATACGACCTTTTCATCGAGCAATTGCTTTTCCCTTTTATAGGCGGCTTCGGTTTGATCCAATTGTGCCTTGTAGGAGGCGATGGCTGCCTGGGAGTTGTCTACGGCAGCCTGCTGCTGGTTGACAAAAGCCGCGGCCTTGAGGTGTTCCGAATTGTAGATATCGGGATAAATACGCGCGACTACCTCTCCTTTCTTCACTGTATCTCCCTCTTGTACGTCGAGGTTGGTGATTTCACCGCTGACGTCGGAACTAATCTTCACCTCCACTTCGGGATATATTTTTCCGCTGGCGCTGACGACCTCGGTAATGTCCTTTTTGTTCGCCACGTCCACGGCGACATTCACCCTGGTTACTTGCTGCGACTTCCAAATGACATAAACCACGATCAAAAGAACAACGGGCAGGAGCACATACAACAGAAATTTCTTCATCTGATAAAGTTTAGTGGGGTTATAACTTCACGCCCTGGCCCTTGTAAAATTCCAGCACTTTCATCTTGAAAACATAATCGTACTGGGAGGTGAGCAGGTTGAGTTTGGCCTTGAAAAGGTTATTCTGATTAGTGAGGTAGTCGATGGTATTGAGAAGCCCGATATTATAGCGCTTGCTGGCCAGGTCGTAGGAAACCTGGGCCGTGGAGAGCGCTTTTTGGTTGGCCTGAAAGGATTCCATGGCCGCCGAAGCCGCCGAATAGGCCTGGTACACATTCTGCTTGAGGGTCAGCAGGTCGCTTTCCTTTTGCAATTGTGCGGATTGGATGTTCAGACGCGCCTTCCTCACATTGGTGCGGGCGAGGTTGCCGTTGAAAATGGGAATATTGAGTTGTATCCCCACCTGCTGTCCGAAGTTTTGGTCCAATTGGTTCCAGTAGCCTTGCCACAGTTGACCGAAGGAATTTTTGGTATAGCCGTATGAATAGGAAGGGGCGTAAACGTTACTGGGCACCCCGTTGTTCAGGACAAAATATCCGGTCGAATCGTAGCCGGTATATTTTGGTAACCCCGGTTGCTGCAGGGTGTTGGAAAAGCGATCTCCAAGGCTTCCGAATATCTGGATCGTGGGGTACAACTGCCCTTTAGCCGACAAATACGCCTTACCGGCCGCCTGTATGCGATACTCGTTGAGCTGCGACTGGGGAAAGGTCCTTTCGGCGAGACCATATACGTAATCGGGCTGCAATTCTCCCAAGGTTTCCACGGGTATGGTCTCCACGGCAGGGGTGTCTAGTATGAAGGGATAGGCGGCATCCAGGCTAAGGGTGGCTTTGAGTTGCAGGATATCCTGCTCGTAGGTAGCCCGGGCGCTGAGCATGGTGGCGCTGTCAGTGGCCAACTGGGCTTCCAGTTCTGCGGCATTCAATTCGGGTTGGGACCCCGCGTCCACCAATTTGCGCGTATTGTTCAACTCGTCCCGGCTCAATTGCACCTGTGCAGCGCTTACGTTCCAAGTTTGCCTGGCTTCCAGTGCCGTCAGGTAGGCGGCGGACACATTCAGGGCAACGTCATTGCGCACCTTGTCGATATTGGTTTTCTGGGCCAGATAAGTATACTTGTTGGACTCGATCAGGCGGCGCTGGCTAAACCAGTTGAAAAGGTTAGCCCCAGCCTGGAGGGTATAGCTTTGGTAAAGAAAGTCGGTGGCCACGAACAGGTTGGTTGCCGGATCCACGGAATAGCCAAAGCTCATTCCCACTCCGGTATTCAGGGACACCTGCCCGTATTGCGCTGCCCGGCTTTGTTCGAAATTCAGCTTGGCCGTTCTCGCGTCGATATCGGCTTGTCTCACCGATATATTATTGGTCATGGCATATTCCACGCACTTGCGAAGCCCCCACTTTTCCTGGGCCCGCACACAAAAAGGCACTAGGATCAAAGCAGTTAGAGAGAGTACACCCCGGATTTTATACATGCAGCAAAAATAAGTTCCTTTTTTTGGTTTTACCCCGGCAAGCCACCATCTTTGCCTTCGATTTTGGTCGCTCCTTTTCACAAAAGAGCGTTAAAAGGGAAGACCGGTGTAAGTCCGGCGCTATCCCCGTAGCTGTAAGCTCCATACCAAGGTCCCAGGCGAAATACCACTGCCCCGTTGGGGTGGGAAGGTGCCCCGGACCGTGAGCAAGCCAGAAGACCTGCCAGAATCTTCATTCCCTGCGCGCTTTCGGGTGAAAAGCGGAGAGCAGTTTGCCTATTGGCATGCTCCCCCTTCACTAGATAAGTTTGCAGTCAATTCGAACTGTAACATTATGAGGAAATATGCCTTTCTATTATGGCTCGGCGCCTTCAGTCTGAGAACGCACGCCCAGCAAACCGACACCGCCAAATTCAGGCAAATGAACGAAGTGATCGTCACCGCGGACAAGTCCCCGGGCAAGCTTTCCCAAACGGGTAAGCTGGTCACGGTCATCTCCAGGGAACAAATCGAAAAAAGCGGTGGAAAAAGCCTCTCCCAAATCCTAAACGAACAGGCCGGAATCCTCGTCGCAGGAGCGAACAGCAACCCCGGGCTGAACAAAACCGTCTACCTGGAAGGGGCCGGATCAGGATATACCCTGGTCCTGATGGATGGGGTCCCCCTGTTGGATGCCTCCAGTGTGGACAACAGTTTCGACCTGCGAAACCTCACCCTGGAAGACATTGACCACATCGAAATCGTCAAGGGCAGTCAGTCCGTCCTGTATGGATCCGATGCAATAGCGGGTGTCATCAATATCATCACCAAAAAAGGCGCGGACAAACCCATATCCCTGAGCAGCCAGGCCAGCTATGGCAGCAACAATACAATACAGGCGGGGGCTTCCGTGGGAGGCAAGGTCTCGACCCTGACCTACAACGCGGGGTATGCGTTTTATCATACCGACGGCATCTCCGAGGCTACGGATACTGTTCCAGGCACGCCCTCTCCCAGGGATGGGTATACCCAGCATAGCGTATATGCGCACCTTGGCTGGCAGGCTGCCAGGGGCCTGACCATCTCCCCGTTCTTCCGCTATAGCCACTATGACGGCCGGGAAGACGGGGGCGCTTTTGCCATAGATACCGAATACACCTACCAACTCTCCAACCTGCAGGCAGGGCTGCAAGCCGTGTTGAACGCCGGCAAGGGTCAAATCCACCTGGTCTATTCCTATAACCGAGCCTACCGTAAGGATGTCGATGATTCCCTGCCCACCCTGGCGGAACGTGGAAATTATTATTCCGATGCGTACACCGGTTATGAACATTATTCCGAGGCTTACCTCAGCTATCCCCTGGGAGACCGCCTTCACCTGGTAGCGGGCGTCGACTACCGCAACCTCTCCACGGACCAACGCAGTTTGGACCTGTATCCTGATTTTACGACACCGGGTCAGGTAGATACCTCGGCGACGGCACTGGGGAAGGACAGCACGCGTTATCACCAGGTCGGCGTGTATGCGGCAGCCACCCTGAAACTGCCCGCGGGCATCTACATCGACGGGGGGATCCGTTACAACAACAATTCCAAATACGGGGATGATGAAGTATTCAATATCGATCCCTCCATTACAATCGCGGGGCGTTGGAAGTTGTTCGTGAACGTGTCCAGCGGCTATAAGATCCCCTCCCTTTACCAACTGTATTCACCCTATGGTAATCAGGACCTCAAGCCGGAACAATCATTATCGTATGAAGGGGGCCTCCAGTATACCCATCCTTCCGGGAAGTTCCGTGTCCGGGGAACGCTGTTCGACCGGGATCTGACCAACGTCATTTTTTTCGACGCCGCCTCCCAATATATCAATCAGAACAAGGAGCACGACCGGGGACTCGAACTGGAAACCGATTGGACGCCCTGTCCCAGGTTCACGTTGAATGCCCACTATATGTTTGTCACCGGGGATGTCACCGACAAATCGGGAGCAGGCGGCAAGGATACCACCTATTTCGACCTCCTGAGGATCCCCAAAAACAGCGCGGGCCTTACCCTGGGATACCAGGTCACCAAGGCGCTGTACCTCAGCTCGGGTCTTCAATGGGAAGACAAAAGGCTGGACCTGTATTACGACTACAATACTTACGCTGACGCGCAAACGACCCTGCACGCGTATTGGCTGTGGAACGCTTATGGGGAATATGCCCTGCTCCACGGACACATGCACGTCTTCCTGGATGCGCACAACATCACCGGTACGAGCTATATGGAAATCTACGGCTACAATACCCTGGGCTTTACCTTTACGGGAGGCGTTCGCTACCGCCTATGATCCCCGCGGTCTTCAATTGGAGCGGGGGCAAGGACTCGGCCATGGCCCTTTGGACGGTCTTACAGGAAGGTCGTTTCGAGGTCCGGTACCTGCTGACCACGCTCAACCGGGAATATGCGCGGGTGAGCATGCACGGCGTGCGGGAAACCCTCCTGGACCAACAGGCCGCATCCCTGGGCATCCCGCTGAAGAAAGTCTGGTTGCCTCCCGATACCACGATGGAATCATACGATGCCACCCTGCATGAGACACTGCACGAATTGTCCGGGGAGGGCATCCATACCGCGATCTTCGGGGATATTTTCCTGGAAGATTTGCGCAATTACCGGGAAAAGGCACTCGCGAAAGTGGGATGGCAAGCCGATTTCCCGCTTTGGAATCGCACGACCAAAGCGCTCGCAAACGAGGTCATAAAATCAGGATTTAAAGCCGTGTTGGTTTGTGTGGACGGAAAACGCCTGGAAGCCGAATTTGCGGGGCGGATGTACGATGTCGCCTTGCTAAAAGATTTACCGGAAGGCGTCGACCCCTGCGGAGAAAACGGAGAATTCCACACCTTCGTCTTCGACGGACCGCCATTAAAAACACCGGTAACCTTTGAAAAAGGGGAGGTTGTGGAAAGGGCCGGATTTTATTTTTGCGACCTCAAAAGTGTACCTTCAGCCCATGCGCTGGAACTTTAAAGAAATACTAACGGTCACATTTACCCTGTTTGCCGTCATCGATATCCTGGGTTCCATTCCCCTGCTGATTTCCTTCAAAAGGAAAATGGGAGGTCTTAACGAAGGACGGGCGACCGTCGTTGCCGGAGCGCTGATGCTCCTTTTTTTCTTTGGAGGCGCCCAATTCCTGTCCATCCTGGGTGTAGACATCCACTCATTTGCCGTGGGTGGTTCCATTGTCATATTCCTGCTGGGGCTCGAAATGGTGCTTGGGTTGGAATTTTTCAAAAGCGAAGGGGATGTCCATTCAGGGACAATCGTACCCATCGCCTTTCCACTGATTGCGGGTTCGGGGACCCTAACCACGGTAATGTCCCTGAAGGCGAACTTCGACAGAACAAATATCCTGATCGGAATATTAATCAACCTGTTAATTGTATATATAGTGTTAAAATCGCTGCCGACGCTCGAGCGCTTGCTTGGAAAAGGCGGATTGACGGCGATCCGCAAATTCTTTGGCGTCATACTCCTGGCCATCGCCGTGAAGATTTTCGGCAGCAATATTGTCGCCTTCGGAAAGTGAATTTTCACCCATCCGTCATAAAGGTCTGCCCATATTCGGGCGAATTTCCTATTTTCGCGTCCGCTCCTGGGAAAAAATGTCACCTGCGGTCTTGTCGTACAATGGATAGTACATGAGCCTCCGAAGCTCAGGATTCAGGTTCGATTCCTGACAGGACCACGACCCCCCTTTAACCTGATAAATTGACCAATGATGATACAGCAGAATACGAATGCCACAATGATTCACCAGTTCATGGAAATCGCAGACAGGATCCGGCATATCGGTGATAAAGTTGGGAAGCCCGAAGGAATCACGACCCAGCAGTGGGTCATCCTCCTTCACCTCGCCGGAGACGACAACATGACGTATCTCCAAAACAACAAGCAGGAAAAGCCCCTGATGGCAAAAGAGCTGGCAGAAGCGTTGCATACTTCCAGGGCCAACATCACCAACCTGGTGAACGTACTGATCGGTAAGAAGCTCGTCATTCAGGTAGCCGATAACCTCGACCGGAGGAGAAAGCGCCTGAGGTTGTCCGCCGAAGGTCAAAAGGTGGTGAAGCGCCTGGAGAAACAAAGGAATCAATACAATGACTGGCTCATGAAGGGGTTCAACGAAAAGGAAAAACTCGGGGTGATCAAATTCATGAAAAAATTCCTGCTCAGCTTCGAGGAGCCCGTTGGAAAGAAGAAGTCAGTTTTGAAAAAGCGATAGCAAACCAGGCGGTAAAGCGCTCCGGGTGCGCCCCAAGCTCCTCGCGAATCTCGTCCAGCGAACGGTAACTGACCTCAGAAACCTCCTCGGCATCCGGTTGTATTTCCCCATCATAGACTCCCGTCAGGACATGATCGAATTCATATTCGGTCAGGCCATTGTCCAGGGGCGCCTTATAAATGAAATCGAATACCTTATTTAACGGCGTAGTGAACCCCAGTTCTTCGCGCAATCGGCGCTGCGCCGCCGCCAGCAGGTCTTCCCCCGGGGCAGGGTGGCTACAGCAGGCGTTTGTCCAAAGGCCGCCGGAATGGTATTTTTTCAGCGATCTGCGTTGCAGGAGCATCTCGCCATCGCGATTAAAGATGAAAACGCTGAACGCCCGGTGCAGAAGGGCGCGGCGATGGGCTTCCATCTTTTCCATGACGCCGGTTTCCGTGTCCTGCTCATTCACCAGAACGACTTGTTGCATATGGCAAAATACTAAAAATTAAAAAATACCTATTTTCGGTCCATGAAGGATCATGTTTTCGCTTTTCATCATATAGGTTGTCTAACCGAAAGTATCGAACAAGCCCTGGAAGCTTACAAAGACCTGATTCCTGGAAAAGTCTCTCCCATTTACCATATTGAAAGCCAAAATGTTAAAGTTTGCTTTATCGAACAGGCCCCAGGGGTTCACCTGGAGCTGGTACAACCGGACCCCGAAAAAAATCTTCCCCTTATGAAGCATCTGCGCCAAAAGAAACACTTCTACCACCTTGCCTATCGCTCGGCAAACTTCGACCAAACGTTACACGATCTGAAAAATAAGGGATGGCAGGTACTGAATACCTTCCATTCCGAGGCATTTGCAGGTTTGCGCTGTTCCTTCCTTGTGAACCCGGTGGACCATCTCATCGAGATCATAGAAATGGATTGAGCAGCTTATCTTTCTTCAAAAGAGGTGTCAGCGTTTTGTCCAGGAGACGTCCCCCTTTCCTGAGGGCTTCGATATGCCTTTGATGGTGGCAGTCCGTTCCTGTTAGGTCCACCAACTCCTCCCGTAAGAGGTATTGGGCCGTTTCCATTACGGGCCGGCCGTAATAACCGATCAGGGACAGGAGGTTGACTTGGAGCAACACTCCTCTTTCTTTGAGCCCGTGAAATATCTCTTTGTTGCCATGCCAAAAGGGATACCGTTCAGGGTGCGCCATGATGGGTTTGTAACCGCCGACCTGGAGTTCGAATATCCTGCGGTCCAGATCCGGAGGCGGCTGTACGAACGAAATTTCGACCAGGACCCAGTTTTCATGAATGGTTAGAAGAGGTTTCCCGGCTTTGACGATCTGCTCCACATAATCATCAAGAAAATATTCAGCGGCGAACCGGAACGGGAAATCGAATTCGGGAAGCAGCCCCCGGGCATTTTCCATAGATTCAAGGGTATTCGGATACAGCTCACCGTAAATATGCGGAGTCGTTATGAGTTTACGGTAACCAAGCTGCCTAAGGGAACCGATCAATTCCAGGGACTCCTTCACATCCTTCGACCCGTCATCCACGCCGGGCAACAAATGCGAATGCATATCCGCCTGCAAAGAGGGGAATGCTCCAGTAGAGCGCCCCCAGGAAAAAAGCCCCATCCGATTGAATTATGAATCTTGATTGGATACAAATCTACTTGTTTTTACGAAAGGTAAGCGTGCTCATATACTTCGGTTATACCCTCGCGAAGACCGATCTTCGGAGCCCAGCCCATGGAATGGAGCCGCGAGCTATCCATCAATTTGCGGGGGGTACCATCCGGCTTGGAGGTATCGAAGACAATCTCCCCACGAAACCCGACGATATCCCCGATCATCAGGGCCAAATCCCTGATGGCAATGTCTTCCCCCACGCCTATATTAACCGGTCCTTCCCCATCATAGTCGTTCATGAGGAAAAGGCACGCGTCGGCCAGGTCATCCGCGTGCATGAATTCACGCCTGGGGGTCCCTGTCCCCCACACCTCCACCGATTCCTTGTTTCCCGTTTTGGCTTCGTGAAACTTCCGGATCAGGGCCGGAAGGACGTGAGAATTGGCCAGGTCGTAGTTGTCATTGGGACCATACAGATTCGTAGGAAGTACGGAAAAAAAACCGCAACCGTATTGACTACGGTATGCTTCACACAACTTGATCCCTGCGATTTTGGCAATGGCGTAAGGTTCGTTGGTGGGTTCGAGCGGACCAGTCAGGAGGTACTCCTCCTTAATGGGCTGCGGAGCCATTTTGGGGTAAATACAAGACGATCCCAGGAACAATAGCTTTTTGACGCCCGCCATCTTGGCTCCGTGGATAACGTTATTTTGAATGGCAAGGTTATCGTAGATGAACTCACCCCTATAAGAATTATTCGCCAATATCCCACCTACCTTGGCAGCAGCCATGAAAACATAATCGGGCTTTTCGGCCATAAGAAATGCAACTACTTCCTGCTGATTTCTCAAATCGAGCTCTGCGGACGTTTTCAGGAGCAGGTTCGCATACCCCAACCCTTTCAGCCTGCGCACAAGCGCCGAACCTACCATTCCCCTGTGCCCTGCGACATATATGCAATCTTTCTTATCCATGGTCAAATATCCTTAAAAAAAATCAGTATTTTGCGCCCTCTTAAATGCCTATGGATAATGGTTAGCTTCCAGGCCCTCAAGAAAAAGGCGAATGCAGCCGGAAAAGATGGTCTACGTGTAGTGAAGATGGCTGTACTGGGAAATTATTCCACACAAATCCTTACAGCTTCCCTCAAATATGCCGGTATCGGGGTAGGTTTCGACTTTCACATCTATGAGGCGGGATACGACCAGATAGAGGCTGAAGTTTATGACGAGCAATCCTCCCTGTATGCCTCTGAACCAGACTTCATTTTTCTAACGTTGTCTTCTCTGAAGCTCCAGGACAAATTTTATGCCTTGAACCCCACCGGGAAAGCCTCTTTCGCCGGAGATTTCATGTCACATATTGGGGAGCTGGTCGGACTGATGTCTTCCAGGACAAATGCGAAAATCATCCTCAACAATCTGGAAACGGTCAATGACCAGGTATTCGGCAATTTTTACGCCAAAGTCGACCAGTCCTTCACGACGAAAACCTATCAAATAAACGCCGCCCTGATCGACCTGGCGAAAGATTCAGACCGGTTATTTTTATTTGACCTGAACGGTCTCATTCAATATTTCGGTACTTCCCATATCCGGGATTGGAGCCGGTTCACGGACGCCGATCTTCCTTTCGACGTGGATTTCCATGCCCCGTTCGCCCAACGGCTGGCCAGTTTCATAGCCGCTTTCCAGGGCTCGGTGAAGAAGTGCCTCATCCTAGATCTCGATGATACGCTCTGGGGAGGCGTGATCGGTGACGACGGACTCGCAGGTATCCGGATTGGCGGATTAGGTATCGGCATGGCATTTACCAGGCTGCAGGCCTGGGTAAAGGAACTCAAGGAAAGGGGTATCATTCTGGCCGTGTGCTCGAAGAATGAAGACGCCATTGCGCGTGAACCCTTCGAAAAGCACCCGGATATGCTGTTGAGGCCTGGTGATATTTCCCTGTTCATTGCAAATTGGCAGGACAAAGTAGAAAATATTCGGACCATCCAGGAGATCCTCAACGTAGGCTTCGATTCCATGGTTTTCCTCGATGACAATCCCGCGGAGCGTGAAATCGTCCGGATCAACCTCCCCCAGGTAACGGTTCCCGAATTGCCGGAAGACCCTGCGCAATACGTGGACTTCCTTCAGCAACTTCAGTTGTTTGAAACGGCGTCGTACAGTCCCGGCGATAAGGATCGCACCCTGCAATACCGGCAGGAAGACCAGAGGCAGCGGTTGCGCACTACCCTGACCGATATGGGGGATTTTTTACGCAGCCTTGAAATGCAGATTAGCATAGGCCCCTTCAGCCCGGCCGATGTGTCCAGGATCGCCCAGCTTACCCATCGATCCAACCAGTATAACCTTCGCACAACCAGGTACGGGGAATCCGACATAAATGCATGGATGGAAGATCCGTCCGCTTATACCCTGGGCGTCCGCCTGAAGGACAAGTTTGGAGATTACGGGCTGATATCGGTCGTTATCCTCAAAAAGGCCAGCGACAAGGAGCTTTTCGTAGATACCTGGTTGATGAGTTGCCGCGTCCTGAAAAGAGGTGTGGAAAGCGCAGTCCTGAATTACTGCGTGAGCATGGCACGGGAAAACGGGTTCTCGCGCCTGACCGGGGAATACATCCCCACCCCTAAAAACGCCCTGGTAAAAGACCATTACGAAAAACTCGGATTTGCTTCCGTGGGTGGCCTATGGAGTTTGGACTTCACTGGATTTGATCCTTTGCTCCATTATATAAATCAATGAATGTCATGGAAACGCTACAAGAGGTAAACACGATTTTCAGGGAGGTGTTGGACGATGATACCATTGTCCTTTCGCCCGAAACCAGCGCAGCGGACGTGGAAGGGTGGGACTCCCTGAATCATATCTATATGGTAGTCGAGTTGGAAAAACATTTCAGGATAAAATTCTCCACGGAGGAGGTTCATACCTGGCAAAATGTCGGAGAGATTTGCCGGGCCATCGAGTCGAAAGTGAAACAGAAAGCCGGTTGATCCCACAGCAAGCATGCCACACCTGATCAGATTAGCCCAAAAGGCGGACAAGAAAAAAATCCTGGACTTCCTGTCGGACCAATGGAATCCAAACCATATTTACATCAAAGCGGAAACCCTTTTCGACTACGACTTCCTGGAAGGGGACCGGCTTAATTTCATCATTGCCCTGGATGAACAAGGAGAAATAGACGGCACCCTTGGTTTTATTGCTTATTCGCCCGAACTAGTCGGTTGTGACGTATTCACCGTCATGTGGAAGGTGAGACCGAAAAACGGGGACCCCTCGCTTGGCGTATCCCTTCTCAATCACCTGATCAAAAACTACGGCTTACGATCCGTATTCACGGTCGGGGCAAATCCAAAAACTTTACCCATTTACCAGTTCCTTGGCTATACCGTAGGCAAGTTGGAGCACTTTGTCCTGCTGAACGACCGGCCCCTGGAATTCCGCGTGGCAGTCGTACCGGACCGGCCGCATGCCGGGTTACCACAGGGCTGGGGGGATTGGCCGGTCATTCCCCTGGAATCCCACGAGGCATTGAGCCTTCAGTTCCGGGCGGACCGCCGTAAGGAGGACATCCCTTACAAGGATGCCTCGTACTTGAAAAAAAGATATTTCAATCATCCGTTTTACCAATACAAGGTCTTGGGGCTCGGGAAGCCGGGTGAAGACCTCACGAGTATCCTGATCGCAAGGGAGAATACCGTTTCGGGCACCCGGATCCTTAGATTGGTCGATTTCATCGGGGACCCGACCGATCTCGCATGCTCTGGGAAAAGCCTGAAAGCCCTGGTGCACGATGGGGGTTACGAATACATGGATTTTTACCAATATGGCATAAGCCCCGAAACCATGACAAAGGCGGGTTTCTTAAGGAAATCCGATTGGGAAGGCCTGATCGTGCCCAATTATTTCGAACCCTTCGAGCAAAGGAATGTCCCGATCCATTTTTTTTCCACCCTTACCCAGGGTTTCCGTTTGTTCAAGGCTGACGGCGACCAGGACCGCCCAAGCCGCCTAAATCCTGCATAAATGAATACCTCCTGCACCATTGTCATGTACCATTATGTACGGAACCTGAAGGACTCCCGCTATCCTGAAATCAAGGGCCTGGATGTGTCCCTTTTCCAGGAACAACTCGACTATCTCGGCAAAAACTATAACGTCATTAAAATGGAGGAATTGCTCGGTGCATTGGACGCCCGGGTTTCCCTTCCTCCCCATGCCGTGCTGCTGACCTTCGACGACGCCTATGCGGACCATTTCACGTACGTATTCCCGATGTTGGATAAAAAAAAGTGGCAAGGTTCGTTCTTCGCCCCCGTCAAAGCCGTCATGGAACACAAAATCCTGGATGTAAATAAAATCCATTTCATTTTGGCCACGGTAAGGGATAAACGGGACCTCATCGCCGAAATTTTCCGTCACCTCGATGCCCACCGGGAATCTTACCACCTGGAGTCCAATGATCATTATTACAAGAAGCTGGCGGCCACGGACAGGTTCGATTCGCCCGAGGTCATTTTCATAAAGCGCCTGCTTCAAGTGGAATTGGTGGAAGAATTGAGGATGATCATTACGGACGCCCTTTTCAGGAAATTCGTATCGTCGGACGAAGTGGCTTTCAGCCAGGAATTGTACATGAATGTAGAACAAATTCAATGCATGCAAAGGAACGGCATGCACTTCGGGGCCCATGGGGATAACCACTATTGGCTGGGATCGCTGTCCAGGGAGCTTCAGGAGGTGGAGATCGCAAGGTCGGCGGAATTTCTCAAGCGCATCGGGGTCAGGGAGGAGAATCTGACGATGTGCTATCCGTATGGCAGCTATAATTCGGATACATTGGATTTGCTTAAAAAGCACCGGTATAAAACCGGCCTTACCACCCGGGTGGCGGTAGCCAACATCGGGATGGACGACCGGCTCACTCTGCCCAGGCTCGACACCAACGACATCCCCAAATCCGCAGACGCGCAAACCAATAAATGGTACAGCTTATGAATCTATCGCAAAAAGTGAAGTTTGTTGCCACCTACGGCTTCCGGAAACTCGTCCGTTGGCAAAGACTCAACGGCGTATACCTGAATATCGGCGATCCTGCCATTTCCGAAAGAGCGGGTAAAGCCATCATTGCCGGCATTTACGAAAAGGATGAAAACCTGACCTTGCAGAAGACCTTCACGTCGGAGGACATTTTACTGGAATTGGGAACCGGTTTGGGGTTCAATGCCATCTTTTGCGCGAAAATCAACGGAGGAAAGGTGGTCAGCTTCGAGGGGAACTCAAAACTTTTGCCCATCATCAGGGGGAACATGAAAAAAAACGGAGTGGACTTCGAACTCCGGAACCAAATCGTCATTACGGATGGTACATCCGAAACCCACATTGCCTTCAACATCGCAGATGAATTCTGGAGTTCCTCCTCGAAAACCTCCATTCCCGGTAAAATCACCGAGACCGTGCAGGTGACCCCTGTACCCATCCGGGAAATCTTCCGGCAATACCTACCCACCTATTTATTGATCGACATTGAGGGAGGAGAAGAGGACATTTTCGACAAACCTGCCTTTCTCGAAAATGCCCCTATCCAAAAAATCCTCCTGGAATTACACCCGGATATTATCGGAGAACAAAAGTGTTCCGATATCATCCAAAAAATCACCGACCAGGGATTCACCCTCAAGGAAAGCGCGCACCCCAGCCCGGTGGTATATTTTTACCGGCGATAGGGATTACCGCTTTTCACGGATCATCTTTCCCTTGGCTTTTTCTGCAATGACGTGGATCAGGGAGGTTTCCGGATCGTCCGTATCTCCGTTTACTTCCCAAATCATGATGCCGCCGCATTCCCGCAATGCCAGTTCTGTTTTTGCCGCCATCAGCACTTTCCCGTTGTAATACACGGGGATATTCTTATATGCAGCACTGGTCAGAGAGTCCGCATTAGGATCCGCGCCATGGTCAATCAAGTCATGGTAATATGGCGGCACGACTCCTTTCGCCCGGCCATACGTTGGAACCCCCAACACACATTTGTCACTGGGGACGTGGCGATCTCTGATCCAGTAGTTCAGGCCCTCCACCGCAAAAGCATAGCTTGAATGGTTGAGCCTGGTAGGGTCCTCGACCTGGTCGTAATCCATGATATTGATGTAGTCCAGCATGGATACGGTAGCATCCAACACAAGCGCGCCCCATCTGGGTTTTGCTGCCACCGCCGCTGTGAGTTCCTTGCCCCTTGCGTGCAACGCCGTAGACAGCGCCTTGATCAAATCCAACTGATGGCCCGATTCAACCCCGTTATCCGTCAGCGATGGATATTCCCAATCCAGGTCTATCCCATCGAGGTGGTATTTGTCAACCTGGTCGAGCAATGTTTGCACGAACTTCCTGGTCAGGTCCGGGCTGGCGGAAATGGTGCCAAATGTCTTATCGGTGTACTGCCCCCCTATGGAGGCGATCACCTTCAC